>JBJOQA010000299.1:0-8085 GCA_046050225.1 Bacteroidota bacterium
AAGGTAATCCGATGGGAGCTAGTTTGGCTTCTAAAAGTTTTGAAGAATTATATGATCAAACTACTTCTTCAATATTAAATAAAACCGGTAAAGAAAGTTTTGATGCCTTACGAATGTTGAAACAAGCGGATATAAAGAAAATGCCGCCATCTAACGGTGCTGTATACCCGAATTCCCCATTGGGTAATTCTTTAAAGCAAATTGCGCAACTCATAAAACTTGATTTGGGTTTAGAAATCGCTTTTGCTGAAAGTGGCGGATGGGATACGCATTTTAATCAAGGAACCGATACCGGAACTTTTGCGCGTAATGCAGCAGATCTCAGTAATAGCATCGCTGCATTTTGGAAAGATATTGCTGCTTATCAGGATGAGGTTACCCTGATGACCACTACCGAGTTTGGAAGAACAGTAAAACAAAATGGCACAGGCGGTACCGATCATGGTAGAGGTAGTTGTTGCTTTGTTTTGGGAAATCAAGTACAAGGCGGCCGCGTGCATGGAAACCTACAACCCTTGGCTACCGAAAACCTTGCTGATGGTAGAGACCTTGCAGTTACCACCGATTTTAGAGCCATCTTTAGCGAAGTAGCCAATCGCCATCTGCAAATCTCCAATGAAAAAATTCTTTTTCCTGATTGGACAGGAAAGTCGATTGGTGTAATGAAGTAATTAGTTTATTCGGTACAATTTTCCGGGTAAGCTGATGACGACACCTTGTAATTCTAGGGATAGTAAACCCGCAGCCACGGCACTGCTGCTCATATTACTTTTGTAAAATAATTCATCAATATGAACGGCCTCTCGTTGTTGTAAGATGTTATATAATTGTTGTTCGGCCGGATTTAGTTCAATGAAAAGTTGACGCTGTATTTGTTGATTATGGGGCTTTGTTTGTTTCCAATTCATCAATTTACAAACGTCAGCGGCTGAAGTAACCAACGAGGCTTTATTCGATCTTATTAAGTAATGACAACCTTCGCTTTGCGGATGATAAATATTCCCCGGAAGGGCAAATACATCACGATTATAACTATTAGCCAATTCAGCAGTTATCATAGAGCCGCCTTTAATGCCGGTTTCAATCACTAAAACTAAATCGCTTATTCCGGCAACTATACGATTGCGCTTTGGAAAATTTTGTTTGTCGGGATTACTGGCACTTCTAAACTCTGTAAGCAAACCTCCTTGTTCAATCATTTGTCGCGCCAATGATTTATTGGATACGGGGTAGATCCGGTCTAACCCATGTGCGAGTACCCCAACCGTTTCTAATTGATTTTTGAGCGCAGCTTTATGTGCAATGGTGTCGATGCCCAATGCCAATCCGCTAACAACTAAAATATTTTCTGTTGCTAATTCTGCAATGATTTGCTCACAAACTTGTTTGCCATAATCGCTGTTGTTACGAGTGCCGATAACGGCAACAATGCGTTGTTGATTGAGCGGGGCGTTTCCTCTAAAATATAATAAAGACGGACAGTCATAGCAATTTAACAAGCGCTGCGGATATTGCGGGTCGGTAAAATAAAGTGGCGTTATTTTATATTTTTCAATAAAATGAATTTCTGTTTCGCATGCGATAAAATTATCAAAGCGTTTAATACTTGCCGCTCTTACACTGCCAATGCCTTCAACTAACTCTAGTTCTCTCTTACGAGCGTTAAAAACCGAAGCAGCATCGCCAAAGGTTTGAACCAAGGTTCGGGCATGAACATCACCCACTTGGGGAACTAAGGTTAAAGCAATTTGGTAAATTAATTGTGCATGCATTTTTTAGGCAAAATACAGGCGTGCACATTTTAATAAATGGGAAACAATACAGCGATTCATGCTATTTTTCTTCAAAAAAAGGGGGAACTAATTACTGATTACGGTGAGTTCAGTTCTTCTGTTTTTGGCTTTTCCTTCTTCAGTGGTATTATCAGAAATAGGTTTAGTTGCGCCCATACCTTTTGCGGTTAATCGCTCTTTACTAATGGTGCCACTGCTTAACAAGTATTGAATTACCGCTTTTGCTCTTCCTTCGCTCAATAACAAATTATCACTTGCTTTACCTACGTTATCGGTATGGCCGGTAAGTAAAATTTTAAGTTGCGGGTTATCATTCATCAATTGAATAACACTGTTTAACTCAATTTGTGAGGCAGCACTTAACACCGTTTTATTGGTTTCAAAAAATACGTTTTTCAATACTATGGCTGCACCCGGTTCTATGGGTTGTAACGGAATATCAGCGGTAAAAAACGAATCATTATTATTGTTACTTAACGTATAGTTTGAGGAGAAGAATAAATAACCTCTTCTGTTTACATTAAATACATATTGATGTCCAACAGGTAAAGTGGTTAAGTAGTTGCCGTCTTCATCCGTAGCAACGCGACTTACCAATTTACGTGTATTCATATCTGTTAGTTCAACCGAACTGGGCAATCCTTTTCCGGTTTTGATATCATAAACCCTGCCTTGTACCCAGCGTGTGGGGGAGGGGCGCATGTCGGGGCGTAATTCAAAACTGTATAAATCTAATGCGCCGCGGCTGTCGCTTCTTTCACTTGCATAAAATGCCGTAGTGGCATCAGCAGAAACTATCAATGAGCCTTCATCGTCAATGGTGTTAATTGGATAGCCTAAGTTCATGGGTGCTGTCCAAGCCGAATCGCCGGATTGGCGAGTGAAATATAAATCGGTAGAACCATAACCCATATGGCCGTTACTATTAAAGAACAATGTTTGATGATCGGCGTGCATAAATGGGCAACTTTCATCTTGATTGGTATTTACAATAGGGCCTAAATTTTGCGGAGTACCCCACTTGCCTTTTTCATTTCGATGACTTACCCAAATATCTTTACCACCATAACCGCCGGGGCGATTGCTACTAAAATATAGATGTTGCTTATCCGGCGAAAGCGATGGGGCCGATTCCCAATATTCGGAATTTACTACAGCTCCTAAATTAACGGCTTCTGTCCAACCATTATTCGTTCGGTAAGAAATATATAAATCACAACTGCCCATCCCTTCGGGGTAATTACAACCGGTGAAAACAATCCAATTGCCATCCTGCGAAATATTTTGAGCGCCCTCATTAAAATTGGTGTTTACCTTTCCCGTAAGGGGATGATTCCCTTTCCATCCTTGTGCATCGCGCGAACTTTCAAAAAAGTCTTCGTCATCTTTAATTCTTCTTGTAAAAATTAACTGTTTGCCATCAATAGTAAGCGAAGGATAATATTCAGAAAATTCAGAATTCACACTGTCGCCCATATTAGTTGGCTTAAACTCATAGCTGCCGGAAGGATGTTGTTGTTGATAATTAACGGCAAATTCATACACCGCTTTTCGATATTTTCCGGCCCGAATGCTTTGTTGATTTAATTGGGGATTGGCCATAAATTGCGTAATGGCTTTTAGCGCCTCCTCAAATTTGCCTAAACCCGCTAGAGAGATAGAATAGGGTAATCGGTAACTTTCTGCATAAATAGAATCTAATTGAAGGGCTGTTTCAAAGTCGATAACCGAAGAATCGTATTTTTTTTCATTGGCATATATACCTGCCCGTGTTAAGTAAGCATCCACAAATTTGGCATCGTAGGTAATTGATTTATTTACCAATTGAATGGCTAATTGATAGTTCCCTTCTTGTGCTTGTTCATAGGCTTGACCATAAATTTCTGCAGCTTTTTTATTTACTTTTTCCGGGTCGTACCATTGCGCATTTGCTTTTGGCAAAAAAGCAACGAATACTAGTACAAACAAACTAAATAGCAAAGGCAAGCGCAAACGATCTTTCATGTGGTGGCGATTGAAATTGGAAGGTAAAACGAAAATGAATCAAAAACCGTTCCTCCTTGTTAATTTGCTATTTATTTAGGGCACCTGTATGTATTTATGAATTTGTACCGAAAGCTCCCACCGAGGATGTTGTTGAATATAAGAAACGATTAATGGCAAGTTAGTTGCCGATTTATCCCATTCGGGTTGAAGGTATAATTTGCATGTATTACTCACTTGCGCTGCAAATTGTTCCGCCCAAATAAAGTCGGATGGATGAAATATCACCACTTTTAATTCATTTGCCAGTGGCAAAATTTCGGGTAAAGGTGCTTTGAATTTTTTGGGCGACAAGCATATCCAATCCCAATTACCGCTAACAGGATGGGAGCCGGAAGTTTCAATATTGGTGGCTAAACCGGCACTTTGTAATGCCGCAGTAAGCGCATCTAATGAATGCATCAATGGCTCGCCACCGGTAATCACCACCAATTCGGCCGGAGTAGCTTTTACGGTGGCAACTAATGCCTCTACTGTCATTAAGGGATGTTTTTTGGCATCCCAACTATCTTTTACATCGCACCAAACACAGCCCACATCACATCCGCCCAGGCGAATAAAATAGGCGGCTCTACCTTGATGAAATCCTTCACCTTGGATGGTATAAAAATGTTCCATTACCGGTAATGCTGTTGCCATCAGATTTGTGTTGGTGAAATTTATTTTATTATTTGCGAGCAGCGGCTTCTAACGTGTTTTTTAGTAATGCTGCAATGGTCATTAATCCTACACCGCCCGGCACCGGGGTTATATAACTGGTTTTTGGGGCTACTGTTTCAAAATCAACATCGCCCTTAATGGCAAAACCGGATTTTTTGCTTGCATCGTTTACCCTTGTTATGCCAACATCGATGATTACTGCGCCATCTTTTACCATATCTGCTTTCAAAAATCCGGGTATACCTAATGCGGCAACGATAATATCGGCCGATTTACATATTTCGGTAAGGTTTTGCGTATGGCTATGGCAAATTGTGACTGTACAATTGCCGGGGTAGGCATTTCTGCTAAGTAAAACACTCATTGGTCTACCAACAATATTGCTTCTCCCAATTACAACAGCATGTTTGCCACGTGTGGGTATTTGGTAATGTTCTAACATGAGTAAAATGCCATAGGGGGTAGCAGGAATAAAACTCGGACTCCCTTGCATTAATTTACCTGCATTCATGGGATGAAAGCCATCCACATCTTTATTTGGATCAATGATATCTATCACTGCAGATTCATTAATATGCTTGGGAAGAGGCAATTGAACCAAAATGCCATCTACATCGTGGTTGTTATTGAGCGCTTGAATTTTTAGTAACAGTGCAGCCTCAGTAACGGATTCCTCTAGTCGAATAAGCGTACTGGTAAAGCCCACTTCTTCACAATTTTTTACTTTGCTTGCCACATAGGTTTCGCTCGCGCCATTACTACCCACTAAAATCGCGGCTAAATGAGGTGTTTTCTTTCCTGCGGCCTTTAATAGGGCTGTTTGTTCTTTTACAGCCACTTTTACAGCTTGAGATACTACTTTTCCGTCTAATAGTTGCATACCGCAAAAGTAATCCCAAATGCGGTTTCTTGTATATTAATTTCTGTCTAGCTTTCTATTTTTGAAACTGGGCTACAGGAAAAATAACGGAAAACATTGGGGTGAATACAGTGGTTGCCTCAGCCTTTATGATTATATTGCTGCATACTATTGATTGGAAACTGTTTATCGGTAAAATTTTATTCCCAAATATTTCTCCAATCAACAGGTTACCACCATCAATGGAAATGATTGAAATTTCAATTGATATAAACTACTAGGCTTTGAGAAAATGGTATATTAGTTTGGCATTGCTTGTTGGCGTCAACTTGTTACAAGCACAAACCTTGCGTCAGCCTATTTCGGCTGTATATATAGGATTAGGCGTATATAGTACCTCGCAAAATGATGTATTTGCCTATACCCAAAATCAAGCAGCACTAGCCGGCGCCGACAAAACCGAGATTGGGGTGTATGGCGAACGCCGGTTTATGTTACAAGAAACCAGTGTTTATACTTTGGCTGCGGCCTTCCCCACGAAGAAAGGAAATTTTGGGGTTAATGTGCGTTACAGCGGTTTTAAAAATTTTAATGAAAATCAAATTGGGTTGGCCTATGCTAGGCGTTTAAGTAAAAAGGTTGACTTGGGCGTTCAATTTAATTATTATGGTTATCGAGTGGCCACCATAAATAGTGCTTCTACCGTTAATGTTGAACTGGGTCTTTTGCTGCATCTTACCGATAAATTAAATGCAGGGTTTCATATGTATAATCCGGTGGGAGGTAACTTTAGTAAGACAGGCGAGAAATTATCTTCTGCCTATTCAGCCGGATTAGGTTATGATGCTTCCGACAAATTTTTTGTTAGTGCAGAATTAGTAAAAGAGGAAAATTTTCCGGTGAATCTACATGCCGGTATGCAATATCGATTTAATCGGCAATTTTTTGCACGCGCCGGCGTGGCTTCAGCTAACTCAACAGGTTTTGCCGGTGTTGGTATTGCATGGAGTCATTTTAGGTTAGACATTAGCGGAAGTTATCATCCGCAATTAGGCCTATCGCCAGGTTTATTATTGATAATGCAATTGGGCAAAGAATCAGCGGATGCTACTACAAATTCAAATCAAGTAAGTTATTAAGCCTTGATTATTTCAATCGCCATACCAACTATTCGGCCACTTTGTGCCAATTATCGGAAAACTATTTTTTCGATAGTTTTTTGCCTATTTGCTATTTCAACAGTTTGGGCACAGCAACCTGTTACTCCTCCGGCTACTACCAATACTTATACCGAACAACAATTAGAAAATAGCACTGAAAGTAGTGAAGATGCAGAAACCCAAGATGATAGTTTCTTGCAATCTTTGCAGCAATATGCCAAAGATCCGATGAATTTGAATGCGGTAGATGAGGCCACACTGAAAGAATTGATGATTTTAAGTCCCATCCAAATTCAAAGTTTTATAAGTTATCGTAAGCTATTTGGAGATTTATTAACGATCTATGAATTACAGGCGGTACCAAGTTGGGATTTATATACCATTGAAAAAATCAGGCCCTTTGTAAAAGTGGCCAGTACTGAAACCATCGCTGCATCATTAGGCAGTAGGCTCAAAGGAGGAACGCACACTTTGGTGATGCGGGTAAATCAGATAATGGAAACATCAAAAGGGTTTCAAGTAGATCCGGTTACCAAGCAAAAATATTACCCCGGCTCACCGCAACGTTATTTCTTGCGCTATCGATATCAATTTAAAAACCTGTTGCAATATGGTTTTGTTGCAGAAAAAGATGCAGGGGAGTCGTTTTTTAGCGGGTACCAAAAATCAGGCTTCGACTTTTATTCAGCCCATTTATTTGCCAGAAACTTGGGCCCTATTAAGGCATTGGCTTTGGGCGATTTTACCGTCAATTTTGGACAAGGATTAACGCAATGGCAAAGTTTGGCTTTTAAAAAGAGTCCGGATGTAACCAATATAAAGCGACAATTACCAACGCTTCGCCCGTATAGTTCGGCGGGTGAGGCAAATTTTCATCGGGGCATTGGCATTACAATGGAAAAAAACAAATGGGAGTGGACCTTATTTGCCTCCTTGCGGAAAATGGATGCCAACTTTGCGCAGGATTCGGGTGCAGGAGGTGATTTTGATTTCGTAACCTCTTTTCAATCATCCGGTTTACATCGCACGGCGGCAGAAGTTGCTGACAAGGGGGTGCAACAGCAAATTACCTATGGCGGAAATCTTCACTATAGTAACGATCGGCTAAAAATTGGCGTGAATGCGTTACAATATAAATTTGGCTTGCCGGTGATCAAATCAAATGAGCCGTACAATATATATGCACTTTCAGGAAAAAGTTTAACCAATGTAAGTGTTGATTATAGTTACACTTACCGAAATATGCATTTATTTGGAGAATTGGCAACAGACCAAGATGGCTGTAAGGCGCTTATGCAAGGGTTATTGATGAGTGTGGATGTAAATGCCGACCTAAGCATGGTTTATCGAAATATTTCACCCGGTTATAAGTCATTGTATACCAACGCTTTTACAGAAAGTGCTTTTCCTGTAAATGAACAAGGATTATACACCGGTTTAACCATTCGACCAACAACCCAATGGCGAATAGACGGGTATGTAGATTTTTATCGTTTCCCTTGGTTACGGTTTTTGGTGGATGCCCCTGGAACCACGGGCATCGATTATATGGCGCAGGTTACTTACCGCC
>JBJOQA010000300.1:0-3718 GCA_046050225.1 Bacteroidota bacterium
TTCCCTTAAGCTTCCTGCATCATAATTTGAATGGTGTCTTTCGACTTCTGCGTAAGCAATAATTTTTTACCGTTGGTTTGTTGGTCTACTACCTGTTGGTTGTAATGTCGAACAGTTAATAGCGTAATATCTGCTTGCACCGCAACTTCAAAATATTGTGCGGCGGCAAGTGCCAATTTTTCAATTTTTTCGGGGCGATTGTCGAAGCTGCACCAAAGGCTAATGGCCGTAGTTTGAGTGATATTAGGACGAATATGGTGATCGGCAAATAGTTGATATAATTTACCTACGCCGGTTTCGCCAATGAATGAAAAGTCTTTCGAACTAAATTGAACCAGTACTTGGTTTTCTTTTAAAACAATAATTGGGGGTAGCTGGTTGGAGAGTTGACTGCTGATAACCGTTCCTCTTAACTCGGGTTTGAGAAAGCAACGAACATGCAAAGGGATATTTTTGTTTTGCAGCGGTTTGATCGTTTTGGGGTGAATCACTTGAGCGCCGTAATAAGCCATCTCAATTACTTCGTTAAAACTTAAATCGCTGATAAAAACGGCGTCGTTAAATTTCTTCGGATCGGCATTCATCACCCCCTCCACATCTTTCCAAATTGTTTGACTTTCTGCGTTAAGCATATTGGCGAAAATTGCGGCACTATAGTCACTGCCTTCACGACCCAACGTGGTGCTTTCGTTTTCGTCGGTAGAACCGATAAATCCTTGCGTTATAATGATTTGATGTTCGTTGAAAATGGGCAAAATGGTTTGTGTTACCTGTTGTTGCGTAAACGCCCAATCGATATTCGCTTCTCTAAAATTATCATCGGTGCGAAAAATATCTCGTACATCTAACCACTGGTTAAATATTTGTTGCTGATTGAGGTAGCAACTTACAATGGCGGTACTTAATAGCTCACCGCAACATACGATTTGGTCGTAGTAATAATCAAATTCTTGTACGGGCTTATCATGAATCAACCATTCAATTTCGGTATAAATATCTAACAATAAGCTTGCTGCGCTCTCTGAAACGCCAAGTTGATTTGCCACATCTTGGTGCTCTTTTTTAATGGCATTAAAACGATCCAATGCCAAATTTTTATCGCCGGCAAAAAAAGCTTCCGCAACCTTTTCTAAGGCATTGGTGGTTTTACCCATGGCAGAGATAATCACCAATATAGGTTCGCCTGCATGCGCTTTTAAAATATTTCCTACATTTTTAATACGATCAATACTGCCGATGCTGGCGCCACCAAATTTGAAAACTTTCATAGCTTATAATTTACCGCAAACGTTTGAAACTGAGTTTTGAGTTTGTTTATTGCGTAATTTTAAGTTGCAAATCTACGTTACGATTGTGAGCGTTGCAACATCTACGATAAATAAAACGATTGCTATATGAGTACCATTAACAGAAGGGTGCAAACCCTTGATGAATTCACGATTCAACAAATGCGCAATTTTCCAAACGCTACGGGCGAATTATCCGGTTTGCTGCGCGATATTGGATTAGCTGCCAAACGTGTAAATGTGGAAGTAAATAAGGCCGGATTAGTAGATATTTTGGGAGATGCAGGTTCCGTAAATGTGCAGGGTGAAGAGGTGAAAAAATTAGATGTATATGCCAATGATCAATTTATGGGCGTATTACGCCATGGAATAAGTTGCGCCGGTATTGGCAGCGAAGAGTTGGATGATGTGGTAATTTTTGATGACGAAATCAGTAATAATAGTAAATACGTTTGTTTATTTGATCCGCTGGATGGAAGCGCCAACATCGATGTGAATGTTTCTATTGGCACTATCTTTAGCGTATTTCGTCGTGTTACGCCCATCGGCCAACCGGCCACCGAAGCCGATTTCTTACAAGCCGGAATTCGACAAATTGCCGCAGGGTACGTGATTTATGGCTCTTCTACCATTTTAGTTTATGCTACGCGTCGTGGGGTGAATGGTTTTACCTTAGATCCATCCATCGGTGAATGGACTTTGAGCCATCCCGATATAAAATGCCCGCCAACGGGAAAAATTTATTCAGTAAATCATGGTAATTTCTTTCAATATGATCAGGGCGTTCAAGATTATATTACCGCTTGTCAGCGGAAGGATAAAACCAACGGCGGACCCTATACGCAGCGATATATCGGTTCCATGGTAAGTGATATGCACCGAAATTTAATTAAGGGAGGTATTTTTATGTATCCCGGTTATACCGGAAAACCTGGCGGAAAGCTGCGTTTGATGTACGAGTGTAACCCCTTTGCCTTTATATTGGAAGTTGCGGGCGGAAAAGCTACTGATGGTAAGAATCGAATATTGGATAAAGTACCCGGCCATATTCACGACCGAACCCCATTTTTTGCGGGCAGCAAGGAAATGATGGAAGAATTAGAAACCTATTTACCCAAATAATCAGTTGATTTAAAAATAAGGTGGATTTCCTGTTTAAAAAAAACTAACAACCATTAGTTTTCTTCCCTTATTTTTGCAACGCTTAACCAAAATCAGGCATTTTATATGAATTTTCAATTTTCAGAAGAACACTTAATGATTCAACAGGCTGCACGCGATTTCGCCAACAACGAATGTTTGCCCGGCGTTATAGAGCGTGATGAGCATCAAAAATTTCCGAAAGAACAAATTGAAAAATTGGCCGATCTTGGTTTTATGGGCATGATGGTGAAACCGGAATATGGTGGAGGCGGCATGGATACCATTAGTTACGTGTTGGCGATGGAAGAAATTAGTAAGGTGGATGCAAGTGTGAGTGTTTGTATGAGTGTAAACAATAGCCTCGTTTGTTATGGTTTACAAGAGTATGGCAGTGAAGCGCAAAAGCAAAAATATTTGGTGCCTTTGGCGCAAGGTAAAAAAGATGGCGAATTGCATATTGGCGCTTTTTTATTGAGTGAGCCGGAAGCAGGCAGTGATGCTACTTCGCAACGTACCACCGCTGAAGATATGGGCGATTATTATTTATTAAACGGCACCAAAAACTGGATTACCAATGGCGGTACCGCAAGTACCTATTTAGTGATTGCGCAAACCGATGTGAGCAAAGGAAGCAAAGGCATCAATGCATTTATTGTTGAAAAAAATTGGCCGGGTGTGGTAGTGGGCGCTAAAGAAAATAAATTAGGCATCCGCGGTAGCGATACCCATACCATTTTGTTTAATGACGTAAAAGTGCCAAAAGAAAATAGAATTGGTGAAGATGGTTTCGGTTTTAAATTTGCCATGAAAACCTTAGCAGGAGGCCGTATTGGTATTGCTTCTCAAGCATTGGGCATTGCCAGCGGTGCTTATGAACGTGCTTTGGCTTACAGCAAACAACGTAAAGCTTTTGGTAAAGAAATTATGCACCATCAAGCTATTCAATTTAAGTTGGCAGATATGGCTACTAAAATTGAATGCGCCCGTTTGTTGTGCTTAAAAGCTGCATGGGAAAAAGATCAACAATTAGATTATACGGTGAGTGGTAGTATGGCCAAAGTGTTTGCGAGTGAAACCGCGATGTGGACGGCCACCGAAGCTGTGCAAATCCACGGCGGATATGGATTTGTAAAAGAATATCATGTTGAAAGAATGATGCGCGACGCAAAAATTACCCAGATTTATGAAGGAACCAGTGAAGTGCAACGCATTGTAATTAGCAGAAGTATTCTCAAATAACGTAACGATTGCTTGTATATAGCAAAGCCATTTACCTGTAGCAATACAGT
>JBJOQA010000301.1:0-6475 GCA_046050225.1 Bacteroidota bacterium
CTGGATGGAGGAAGGTTTTAAGGTTTGAATCGTTTAAACGTTTAAGTCGTTGTTCGTAAGCCGCTCCGCTGGATGGCGGAATGCTTGAAACATTTTAAACCTCGCTCTCTTTCTCATTCTCTTTCTCTTTCTAGGGTATTTCTTGTGGACACGAACCATGGCGGTGCTTTTGAATGAAATCCTTCATCAGCCACGGGTTTCAACCCGTGGTGGCAATGCGCGTTCGCCGCTCCGCTGGATGGTGTTCCCAATACGGTTCGTGGGGACACAAACCATGGCGGTGGGTGTTTGAATCGTTTAATTCTTTGCGCGTGCGCCGCTCCGCTGGAAAAAGAACCGATTTAAAGTTTCCTCACCCAATTAAAATAAAAAAGCCGAACGCTTTCACATTCGGCTTTTGGTTGGTGTTTTCGAATCGCTTTAACACAATTCGATATCTATATTCATCTGGCTTTTGCGGGTTGTTGTACCATCGAAAAAACATTCTTAATCACCGGTAATACCACAGCTTTGGTTTTTCCGGTTTGAGATTGTGGTTGATGCGCTTGTTGTTCCATTTCGGCGGCCCAAACGGTAAGGTAAGATAGTTGATAAGACAAGGTGCTTTCAGCTCCCTGGTTACGATTTACGCTGTGATACTCGAGGCCATCACAACATCCTTTAGACTCTTCATCGTACAAAGGAATACCCAAATCGTTATTACCTAAGAACCAAGAGAAGGATAATAACATCCGATCATGATAACGCACATCTCTCGTAACCAAATAAGCTTTATGATACATCATTACCATGGCCATCGCATCAATCGGTTGTTGCCCGTAAGATACCGCAATGGTTTCTCCTTTATGATGCCAGCATTGATTACCTACCAATGAAACATGCCCTTCACGAATGGTTTTTTGTTCTAAGAAATTGGTAGATTCTTTGGCAACTTCATATACTTCTTTATCACGGGTAATAGCGTAGGCATACCATAAAGAAAGTGGCATAATTGCATTATCATAACTTAAAATTGGTTCAAACCATTTCCAAGTGGCATCAGCCTCATCATGATATTGGCGAATCAATTTTTTGGTAAGATTATTTAAAATATGCATCACGCCTTCATTATCGGGATAGCGTTTTAAGAAATTACTTAACCCGATAATAATATTGCCGATAGCACGAATCGAATTTATTTTTTCAAAATTGGGTAAAGCCCTAAAAAACACATCTTTGGCAAATTGAAAATGACTATCATTTGGCGCAAGGCGAATTAAATATCCCATCGCCCAAATGGTTCTGCCAAATGCATCGTCTGAACCGGTTTCATCTAAAAAGCGTTTATCAAAACTGAGGTCGTTTCTAAAATAACCATCTTCGCGCTGCATTAATTTAATAAAACGTAAATAGGTATCTGCCAAACCAATTGCTTGCTTATCAATTCCCAACTCATACGCATTTAGTACTAACAACAAAGCACGAGCATTATCATCCAAACAATATCCTTCTTTATAATCCGGTATCGAATAGGTTGCATGCTCAATCATTCCGGTATCATCGGTTAAGCGGCGTACATGATCTAAACTAAATTTAGGCATGCCGGCTAATTTCGTGTATCGATTACTGTTACTTGTTTCAATTGGATTCGCAATTGCTTTTTCAAACATTTTTCTATAATGCTGTCCAACCCTATTCCAATACATTTTTTTGCCGTATTCAAAAGCACGTTCTTTTATATCCTCAATTTGTTGCGGATCTTCCAACAATTCATTTAATACGCGTGCTAAATCATCACTGTCGCCAAAACCAAAGGTTCTGCCACGGCCGTCTTCTAATAATTCTTTGGCATGCCAAAACGGAGTTGATACAATACAAGCGCCGGCACCTACTGCGTAGCTAATTGTACCGCTAGTAATTTGGGCTTCATTTAAATACGGTGTAATGTAAATATCTAGTCCAAGTAAGAAGTTTTTCAATTCATCTTCGGCAAAAAATCCATCTTCAAAAACCACATGATCGGCCACTCCGTTTTTGCGTGCAAGTTCTTTTAAGTAATCTCTATATTCTTCACCGCAATGGCGTTTTACATTGGGATGCGTTTGTCCGAGAACGATATACACCACATCCGGATTTTTGGCTATTACATCTGGCAACGCATTTATTACCGTTTCAATTCCCTTACTTCTACCCAAAAAACCAAATGTGCTCATTACTTTTTTACCCGGATAATTGAGTAACGGTGTTGGTTCACGCTTTACGGTACTAAAATCAGGAACACCGTGATGGATGATGGCTATTTTTTGTAATGGAATTTGATAGATCGTACTCAAAAAATTAACGGCCAATTTACTCATCACCACCATTTTTTGAGATAACTCTCCCATTCGGCGAATGATATGACGTTCGTGATAAGAAGGTGTTTGTAAAACAGTATGTACCGTGCACACAATTGGCATTTTGAGCGCCTGCATTAACCCAAGCAAAAAAGCACCGCTTTCGCCTCCATAGATACCAAATTCGTGCTGTACTAAACAAATATCCGCACCTGAGGCATTTATAAATTCAGCCGCTATTTTATAATCCTCTTTCTCATGCTGGCGAATGGTGTGTTTCACAATTTCAGGATAATCGTATGCTTGATCACGATCATTCATTGCTACAACAAATAAATCGCTCACCGGTGTGTCGCGTTTTTGCGTTGCTCCTAAAATAGCGTTGGTAAGATTGTGTGTAAAAGTGGCGATACCACAGCGACGAGGTAAGAAATTCCCCAGAACGGCGACTCTCATAGATTTTGCTTTTGGTTTTATTAAAGGATGTTTATGGCTTTACCGATTTGTGCAATCATTCAAAACAACAGCCTCGGTAACTACTGTTGGTTGAAACAGAACGACCTCTCTTGTTTAATATTGTTAATTTTTTTCTCCAACAACAACAAACAAATTCTAAAACTCAATACAGCAAAGGGTTTCATCGATTTGCTTAGAAACTTTACTACGCCTAATTAGATGGTACCTCCAAGTACATCTCACAATCTCTGCTACATTTTTTCACCAAAAAAAACAATTTATTAAGGAATTATAAATGGAACTCAAAACAAAACGGAACCTTTTGGGGGTTCCGTTTTTTCAACTATTTAGGGTTTATTATTAAGCTAAATCAACATTAATTGGCTTCTTGGGTGAGGTTGTGTTTTTATGTGTAGCATGTTTGAATTCAGGAAGTATTTTCATCAACAATGGCGGAATTGCTTCATTATTATGCGCCAAGGCAACATCCTGCAATTCGGTTAACAAACTATTAAAATGCGGATTGGTTTCGGCTGCTTTTTTTGCACGCAAAATTTTAGGGTGATCCGTTTCTGCAAACTCTTCAGAATCTTTAAACAACTCTTCGTACATTTTTTCGCCCGGACGAAGTTTGGTAGAAACGATTTGAATATCCTTTCCGGGTACTAATCCGGCTAATTGAATCATACGTGTTGCCAAATCAATAATCTTCACCGGCTGCCCCATATCAAACAAAAGGATATCGCCCGATTTACCAATTTTACCGGCTTCTAAAACAAGTTTAGCTGCTTCCGGAATCGTCATGAAATAGCGGGTAATATCAGGATGGGTGATCGTAACCGGTCCGCCTTCGGCAATTTGCTTTTTAAAAGTAGCTACTACCGAGCCGGCCGAACCAAGTACATTACCAAAGCGGGTGGTAATAAAATCGGTTTGGGATTCTACTCTATCATTTAAAGATTGAATATAAATTTCTGAAACACGTTTTGTAGCGCCCATTACATTGGTTGGATTTACCGCTTTATCGGTAGATACCATTACAAATTTTTTCACGCTAAACAATAAGGATAAATCGGCCAAAACCTTGGTACCAAATACATTGGTCAACACCGCCTCACTTGGAAAATATTCCATCAAAGGCACGTGTTTATAGGCTGCAACATGAAATACGATATCCGGGCGATGGGTGCTAAATACTTTTTTAATTCTGGCATAATCACGCGCAGAAGCAACTTCTATCTTTATTTCTTTAATGATATTGAGCTTGCGTAATTCATATTCAAGATCAAACAAACCTGATTCAGCTTGATCCAGTAGAATTAAATTTTTGACGCGATTTTTCACTAACTGGCGACAAATTTCACTTCCAATAGATCCGGATGCGCCGGTTACCAGTACGGTACTTTCTTTGAAATTAGCTTTAGAAAAATCACTTGGCAACAAAATTTCATCGCGTTGCAGCAATTCTTCGATATTCATTTCCTTAACTTGTTTCTTTTGAAACAAACCACGATTCCATTCGGTAGCGTGCGGAACAACATTAATCTTTATTTTAAAAGGCGCGCATAAATCAGAAAGGGCGATTTTTCGATCTACAGAAAGTTTATCAATCGCAATATAAACTTGGGTAATCGCCTTATCTTGAATAAGTTTTACAAAATCGTCTCCGGCAGCATTATAAATAGGGAGGCCTTCAATTTTTTTACCAATTTTATTGGGGCTATCGTCTATAAAACCAATGAGGGTTGTTTTAGCATTTGGATCTTGCTCCAACACTTTTTTGGTAATTTGCCCCATCATACCTGCACCAAATATCAAGGTGCGATGCGATGTGTTTGGTCTTGCCTGCGCTCTAAAATAAATTTCTTTCACCACCAATCTGAAGGCCACCAATAAAAAAATCACTGCCATCAAGTTTACCAACAACATGGGTATGGAAATATCCTTGATGATAACCTTATTAACATCAAGGGTAAAAACTACCAACCATAAGGCAAATTGTAACAATGAAAATTTAACAATGCGAACGATGTCTTTAATTTCTGAATATCGAATAATTCCTTTATATATTGCAAAAAAAGCAATACATAAATTGGCTATAATCAAGTTTAAAGCAACACCTGGAATAAATCTTACTAATTCCTTGATGCTAAAAGTTAAATGGTGAGTAAGGAAATAGGCTAACGAAAAAGAAACAGTAATCAATACCAGATCCAAGCTAAATATGATCCATCGTGGAGCAAAATTTTGTAGGTATCTTTTAGGCATATTCAACTTTTTTATTTCGAGATGCTGGCAAAAATACTACAAGAATGATTCTTGCTTTGTAGTAAAATAGCCAATTTTAGCTTTTGGACAAAAAGAATTGCTTCGAATTCCTCTTGTCTCTGACTTAAATCCCAATATTCGGTATACGAATATACCCCCTATTAATGATTTGTTAAAATTAAATTTGGGTTAAGTTGTCTAATAATGACTAGAAAAATCATGAATTTTGGCCAATTTTCTAGCCACAGATTCACTTTTTATTGATTATGAATGTATTAGTTCATTCACTTTTGAAATTACCCGATGAAGGTCTTTATCCTCTAAATTACTTCCAGAAGGGAGGCATAATCCTTGATCAAAAAGCCTTTCTGCTGTATCGGCGCCGTAGTAAGGGGAGTTTTCAAAGATTGGTTGCATATGCATTGGCTTCCACAATGGCCTTGTTTCAATATTATCTTTCTCCAAATAGAGTCGAATATCTTCTCGGGTTAAACCATTTGGCGTTTTCTTTGGATCCACCAAAACGCATGATAACCAGCGATTACTATAAGCGCCGGGTGTTTCTGGTAAAAAACTAAATCCGGGAATTGCACTTAGCATTTCGGTATAAAACGCATAATTTTTCCGTCGTTGTGCTACTCTTTGGGCAAGAACCTCCATCTGACCTCTTCCAATTCCTGCACAAATATTACTCATCCGATAGTTGTATCCGATATGGGTATGTTGATAATGTGGCGCTACATCTCGTGCCTGTGTAGCTAAAAATCTTGCTTTTTGAGCATATTCGGAATGGTCACTAATTAATGCACCACCGCCTGAAGTAGTAATGATTTTATTTCCGTTAAAGGATAAAATACCAATATCTCCAAATGTGCCACAAGCTTTTCCGTTTAAAGTTGAGCCCAACGCCTCGGCTGCATCCTCAATAACCGGAATATCAAATTCTTTTGCAATGGCCATAATCGCAGGCATATTGGCAGGCATGCCATACAAATGCACCGGAATAATGGCTTTTGGCTTTTTACCCAAGGCAATTCTCGCTTCAATGGCAGTTCTTAAATGAACGGGACACATATTCCAGCTATCTGCCTCCGAATCAACAAATACCGGCGTTGCACCTTGATAAACAATCGGATTGGCGGATGCGGAAAACGTAAAACTTTGACAAATTACTTCATCACCCTGTTTAACGCCAACCATAATCAAGGCTAAGTGCAGCGCAGCCGTACCGCTACTTAAAGCAGCTGCAGCTCCGGCACCGGTAAATGCCATCAAATCTTTTTCAAAATTATCAACATGAGGCCCCAATGGTGCAATCCAGTTCGTATCAAAGGCTTGTTGCACATATTGTTGCTCGGTGCCGCCCATATGAGGAGAAGAAAGCCAAATTTTTTCGTTCATATTAATTTTCTTTACATACCACTTGGTCAATGTGG
>JBJOQA010000302.1:0-14225 GCA_046050225.1 Bacteroidota bacterium
AAGCTAATCGTTTACAATTGAGTGGAGGCTTGGGTTATCGCCACAAAGGTATTTTTATAGATCTAACCTATGTGCAATCCTATATAAATGATGTAGACTTTGCCTATCGGTTACAAGACAAAGACAACACATTTGCAACCGTAAAAACAAACCGTGGCAATTGGGTATTAGGTGTTGGCTTTAAATTTTGATGAACAATACCGCTCATTATAATCCTGTTTTTTAAACAAATAATTTTGGTTAACTTGATTTTAAATCAAACTAACCAAACATGAAAATTTTAAAAATCATTGGAATTGCGTTACTCGCCATTGTTGCAATACTCCTAATTGTTGCAGCTTTTGTACGAAAAGAATATGCAGTTGAAAAAAGTATCGTTATAAACAAACCTCACGCAGAAGTTTATAATTATGTACGTTTATTGAAGAATCAAAATCAATATAGCAAATGGGCAAAGCTAGATCCGGTAATGCGCACCTCCTTTAGAGGAACGGATGGAACGGTAGGTTTTGTTTCGGCTTGGGACAGTGATAGCAGTGATGTTGGCAAAGGTGAACAAGAAATAAAATCTATACAAGAAGGAATGCGTATCGATTATGAAATTAGATTTATTAAACCATTTGAATCTACTTCTACAGCATACTTAACCGTTTTGCCGAATGGCGAAAATCAAACAAAAGTAAATTGGGGCTTCAATGGCAAAATGCCTTACCCCATGAATTTAATGATTGTGTTTATGGATTTAGAACATATGATTGGCGCTGACTTAGATGAAGGTTTACACAATCTTAAAACATTGCAAGAAAAAGCGCCGGCTGCAAATTAAAATCAATATGACCATTGAACATATCGCCATTTGGGTAAATGATTTAGAAAAAATGCAACAGTTTTATGTTGCATTTTTTAATGGCGTTACCAACCAACTTTATCACAACGCGGGTAAACAATTTTCAAGTTATTTTATACAATTTGAAGATGGGGCAAGGCTTGAATTAATGCATCGGCCAGATATAGCTGCCCTTATCCATGCAGGCGAACAAAAATTAGGTTATGCCCACTTAGCATTTGGCGCAATTTCTAAAAAGGAAGTTGATGAAAAATGTAAACAATTGCAAGCAGCTGGATTCACCATATTGAGTGGACCTCGTAAAACAGGTGATGGTTATTATGAATTTGAAACCCTTGACCCCGAAAATAATCGTATAGAAGTATCCGCCATTTGGCGAGAGGATGATTAAATACCGATTGGCGGTAATCCAAATTCAATCAACTTATCTTGAACAATTTGAAGAATTTGTTTTTCATGTGGCGCGCACCATGTAATGGCTTCATCTCGTTTAAACCAAGTCATTTGTCGCTTTGCATATTGACGCGTATTAATTTTGATATTTTCTACAGCTTGCGGGAGGGAAATACTTCCATTTAAAAATTCAAATAATTCGCGATAACCAACGGTTTGAAGGGCATTTACATTTTGATAAGGTAAAAGCGATTTCACTTCGTCTAACAAGCCTTCCTGCATCATAACATCCACTCGTTGATGAATGCGATCAACTAATAATGGTCGAGGTAATTCTAATCCTATCTTAATAATATTAAAGTCCCTTTCCTGTTTATGATTGGAACGGAAACTTAAAATGGACCTACCGGTGGATAAAAGCACCTCCAAAGCGCGCATCAAACGCTGCGGATTTTGAATTTCGCCGAATTCAAAAAAAGCGGGATCCTTTTCTTTTATCTCTTGTTGCAACCATTGTATCCCATAGGCTTCATAATTAGCGATGATTTGATTTCGTAATTCGACTGATACGTCCGGAATAGCATCCAATCCCTCACAAAACGCCTTTGCATACAAACCGGTTCCACCCGCCATTACAACATGTTGATGTTGTTCAAAAAGGCGCTGTATAACATCCAAAGCATATTGCTCAAATGCAACGGCATTTAAATCTTGCCGAATACTATGACTTGCGATAAAATAATGTGGTACTGCCTCCAATTCTTGTTGCGTAGGACGAGCAACACCAATATTCAATTCGGCATAACATTGTCTGCTGTCGCAGGATATAATAGGCGCATGTAACTGCTTGGCCAAATGAATAGCTTGTGCAGTTTTACCAACAGCAGTTGGTCCCAACATCATCCAACAGGTTTTTAATTTCATGCCTAAAAAAGGCCGGCAATAAGGGCCGGCCGCAAATATTTCAACAATGCGTGATATTAAAATTCTTCAGCAGCATCTTCTGAACCGCCTTCCTCATCTCCACCTCCGGTGGCATTGCCATCTTCATCCTCTTCACTAAAACCGTCCATCAATGCGGTAGGTTGCAAATCGTATTTTTCTTCAATTTCGGCCAAACGGCTGTCAATCAATCCCTTTGTACCATACTGCGATGGCGCAATTCCTTCCTTCCGAATACAACTTGGGTAGGATAATTTTTTATTCTCTTCTTTATCAACGTTGATTAATTCAACCCGAAAAGTCCAGAACTTATTAAAATCATACACATAAATAAATTTTTGGTTAGGATCCTTTACTTCAGAACCTAAGGCAACCTCTTGCATAATGAGCGGATCAACTTTATAGGTATGATCTTCATACTTTTCTAAAGAAATTTCGCGACCGCGCATCCATTGATCATTACTGCGATAAAAAGTTGCTTTATGCTTGTTATCGAATTCATATGCAGTCAGGATTGCTTGATGTAATTCGGCAAAATTTTGGGTATGACGAATTACCACATCGCGGTAAACACTATCATCTTCCTCCCAATAAATCCTGAATCGTAAAATGGCCATGTTGTTGGGTTAAATTAATTAAATCTTATGGATTGTAAAAGTAGCGAAAACCATTTACAAAAATGGCAGCATACTTAGAAATATTGGCTAAACGCCAATTCCTAATTCATTGGCTTTTTGCAACATAAATTCATATGCAGCATCGTAATTATTTGCAATATGACCATCTAAAATAGCTTCTCTTATGGCGTTTTTGATTTCACCTACCACCCTGCCCGGCGACAAATTAAATTCTTCCATAATCATCTCTCCGGTAATAGGTGGTTGCCAATTGCGCACTTGATCTTTTTCTTCCACTTCGGCGCAACGCAATTTCACCATTTCAAAATTATCTAAAAAGCGCTTTACCTTTTGTTTGTTTTTAGAAGTGATATCTGCCGCACAAAGCATCATCAAAGCATCAAAATCTTCTCCCGCATCAAAAAGCAATCTTCTAATAGCCGAATCAGTAATATTTTCTTTGGTTAAACTAATTGGGCGCAAATGCAATTCAACCAGTTTTCGCACAAACTTCATTTTTTCGTTTTGCGGCAACTTTAATTGCAAAAATATTTTGGGCACCATCCTGCCTCCCACCACTTCATGGCCATGAAAAGTCCAGCCATGCCCCTCTTCAAATTTTTTGGTAGGCGGTTTTCCAATATCGTGTAAAATTGCAGCCCATCGTAACCATAGATCGTTCGTGTGTGCGGCAATGTTATCTAACACTTGCAGGGTGTGGTAAAAATTATCTTTATGCCCCTTACCATCAATATATTCGGCGCCTGCCAACTCAACCATTTGCGGAAAAATCAATTTCAGCAATCCACTTTGGTACAATAAATCAAAGCCAATGGAAGGTTTTTCACAGAGCACCATCTTGTTTAATTCATCTGCAATTCGCTCACCGCTAACTATTTTGATACGTTTGGCATTTCGCTGAATGGCTGTAAACGTTTCGGCTTCAATGGTAAAATTTAGTTGTGCCGCAAAGCGGATGGCACGCATCATGCGCAGCGGATCATCACTAAAAGTTTGATCAGGCGCTAATGGTGTTTGAATTCTTTTATCCGCAATTGCTTGGATACCGTTAAAGGGATCTACTAATTCGCCATAACTATCGTTGCATAAACTAATGGCTAATGCATTAATCGTAAAATCTCTTCTATTTTGATCGTCTTCTAGTGTACCCGGCGCTACAAAGGGTTTGCGGCTATCACGCCGATAGCTTTCTTTTCTAGCACCAACAAATTCAATTTCTAAATCTTCGATTTTTATTTGTGCTGTTCCAAAATTCTTAAAAAAATTCACGGTTGGCGAAGGCGAAAAACGACTTGCAACTTGTTCGGCTAAAGCTATCCCATCGCCCAAACAAACAATATCTATATCTTTTGTTGGTCGGCCAATGATTTTATCTCTTACAAAGCCACCAATGATATAACAGGGCATCCCAATATCTGCAGCTGCCGCTGCGATTTTTTTAAATAAAAACAATTCTTTGGGTGTGCAAGAAATAAACATGGCTGCAAAAATAAGATTAATGGCCTTTTATTATCGAATTAACTGAAATTAAACAGCATAAAAGCAGCGAGGAATGCCCTTCATTTCAAAATAAACTATTGTACTTTTTTTACTTGTAATTCTTCCCAGGGCGTAGTTCCATCTTTTTCGCGTGCAAAAACATGCTTATTACTTTGAACAATTACAATTTCAGCAGTGGTATATACGCTGCAATTATCTGCTAGATGTCCGCCAATGGTTCTGCCGGTGCTGTCGCTTAGGCTAATATGTAAATGTGATCCATTTTCAGATACAGTGCCAATTAGGCTTACAATTTCAAAATGACCCGAGTCTGATGAAATACCGGGTTGATTTGCCAAGCGAATTTGATAGTGCGTTAAACTACCCACGCAAGTTCCAATCCAACCCGATTGAATATGATTTTCTTTAACATATTGCTGTATCGACTCTTTTAAAAGTTGCCCCGGTTTTAATCGAAATGCATGAACGGTGGTAGTGGGCGAAATTTGTTTAGATGCCGTGCAACTAACGATATGAACAACCAGATAAAGTGTAACGACCCAATAACTAGTTTTCAAGCATTTTGCCTTACAAGAATACAATTTGTTAAACATTTGTTTATCGATGTTGTTAATGAAACTACGCAACCTATTTTTGCGTTGCTCTTTCAAATTCAAATTATGAAAGTATTTTTATTAAGTATGGCCATCACTATTTCGTTAATAGCTTGTGCCCAAAATCGTTCAAACAACAAAAATACAGTTAAATCAATGACTACATCCGAACAAGCGCCCGCAACCGGCTCAATTGACACTGCAACACTAGGAACCGGCTGTTTTTGGTGTACTGAAGCCATTTTTCAACAATTAGAAGGAGTTGTTTCTGTAAAAAGCGGCTATAGCGGCGGGCATGTAGATAATCCCGATTACAAAGCAGTTTGCACAGGCACCACAGGTCATGCCGAATGTTTGCAAATTGTATACGAACCAAGCAAAATAAGTTTTGACGAACTTTTGGAAGTTTTTTGGCAAACCCATAATCCTACTACTCTAAATCGTCAGGGCAATGATGTGGGTACACAATATCGTAGTGTGGTATTTTATCACAATGAAGCGCAAAAAACAAAAGCAGCACATTATATCGATGAACTAAATAAAAGCGGTGCTTGGAGCGACCCGGTTGTAACTAGTTTAGAACCCATGGTGAAGTTTTATCCGGCCGAAGACTATCATCAAAATTATTATAACGACAATGGCAATCAAGGATATTGTCAATTTGTTATAAGACCGAAAGTGGAGAAATTTCAAAAAGTATTTAAAGATAAGTTACGCAAACACTAAAATGATGAAGCGCAGTATTAACCAACTGCGCTTTATTTTTTGCGTGCAGTTCGTAATTCGAGCAGGTTCAAACTATTGGGCGTAAATCCCGCTACATTGGTTTGTACCAAATGAATAGCCATATCGTACCACAGCGGCACCACCGGCGCATCCGCCATCAACGTTTTATCTAATTGTTGGTACAATTTGTATCGCAGCGAATCTTGTGTGGTTGCCATTGCTTTTTCATACAACAAATCATACTGTTTATTTTGGTATCGGGTATAATTTGGCGGAGCCGGATTCTTGCCATAAAACACGCTTAAAAAATTTTCGGCGTCGGGATAATCGGCAATCCAGCTAGCTCTAAAAAATGATGCTTGTGATTTGGCGGTTTGTTGTAGGAGTAAACTTTTTTGAATGGCTTCTACCTGCACCGGAATACCGATTTGTTTTAACTCATTTGCAATAAATCCTGCTAAATCGGCATACACCGGTATAGTGAGCAATTTAATTTCGGGCAAGCCTTTTCCTTCGGGGAAACCTGCCTCCGCAAGTAACGCTTTTGCTTTTGCGGCATCAAAATAATATCCCTTTACCATTGAATCATTAAAGGATGGCAACCCCTTTGGCACGAATCCACTTTCGGCGGGTGTACCAATTGAATTGCGCAAATACAGCATCAATTTACGTCGATCAAATCCATAGTTAATCGCTTGTCGTATTTTTTGTAACCGCAAAGGCGAAGACTTGACCAAAGCATTTGCAGTATCTACTAAAATGCCTAAATACTCGGTATTGAGATAGGGATGTTTTTGTAATTGAATCTTACCCTCCCATTCTTTGCGAAGCATCCCGTTTTTTGTAAGTACTTCATCTTTGAAAGAAGTTTCAATATCATTGATAAAATCTAACCGATGTTGTTGAAATTCTAAAAACTCAGTTGCTTTACTGTCGTAAAAAGAAATCCGAATTCCATCTAAGTAAGGCAAGGATTTCCCTTGTTGATCTTTTTCAAAATAGCGATTGTTTCGCTCCATTAATAATGCTTGGCCTTCTTCCCAAGTAACCAGTTTAAAAGGGCCGGTACCTACCGGATGTTTTCTAAAATCAGCCCCATAAAACTGAACCGCTTCAGGTGGCACAATAGAGCAATATTGCATGCTCAATATCCCCAAAATGGGATGAAAAGGACGTTGCAATTTTATTTGTACCACTGAATCATTGAGGGCCAAAAATGGCTGAATACTATCTACTTTGTTATTGAATATCCAAGCACCCGGACTCGCCACAGCCGGATCAATTATACGCTTTAAACTAAATACTACATCCTGCGCTAGCAGAGCCCTACCTTTTCCATTTGGGAAACAAGGATCGTTAGGAAAATAAATTTCTTTTTTTAGTGTGAAGTGATAAATTGTTCCTGTTTCATCTATTTGCCAACTTGAAGCAAGTGATGGTTTAAGTTGCATATTGCTATCTACCTCCACCAAGGTATTATACAATTGATGCACAGCCCACATAATAGATTGATTCTTTGCAAAGGCGGGATCTAAAGTAGCAATACCGGTTTGCTCGTTATATCTAAATATCATACGGCTGCTTTGCGGTTTTGATTTACAGCCATATCCTCCCACTAAAATAAACATGCAGCCAACTATAACAATCTGCTTACACAATTGCAGCATTTTCTCCCTATTTTTATAGTAATTCAAATTAAGAAATCGATTTCAAGTTTGTATTCAAATTCATTTTACGCGTAATTCTTCAAATGAAAATAGGTAAAAAAATCAGCTTTCTATGCTTTATAGCATTGAGCTTTATGGCATCATCGTCTGTTGCTCAAACAAAATCAGCAACCCCTGTTTATACACATGCCGATACGCTTCGTGGCACCTACGGCCCCGGCAGAGATTGGTGGGATGCGCTTCATTACGACATTAATACCCAGTTTCATTTAGTTGAAAAAAATATTGACGGATACTGTGGCATTCAATTTAAAGTATTGAAAAAAGGAACGGTAATGCAATTAGACTTGCAAAAACCTTTAACGCTTGACAGTGTGATTATCCCAACCAAACATTTGGCATTAAGCTTTAAAAAAGATGGTAATGCCTATTTTATTGACGTTCCCGCCCTTGAAACCGGAAAAATTTACACACTCAATGCCTATTATCATGGAACGCCAACTGTAGCCAATCGCCCGCCTTGGGATGGTGGGCTGATTTGGTCGAAAGATAAAAAAGGAAATGCTTGGGTTTCTATTGCTTGTCAGGGTTTGGGTGCCAGTGTTTGGTATCCTTGTAAAGATCACCAGCAAGACGAACCGGATAGTGCAGCCTTACATATTACCATACCCGACACCTTGGTTTGTGTGGCTAATGGAAAATTGCGCGGTGTAACAAAACCTGCATTAGGTTTAGCCACTTGGAACTGGGCCGTAACGCAACCTATTAACAACTACACGTTGATTCCTTACATTGGCAAATACACGCATTTTAATGAAGTTTTTAAAGGCGAAAAAGGCCCATTAGATATGGATTATTGGGTGTTAGATTACAATGTAGATAAGGCAAAACAACAATTTAAGGATGCACCCAAAATGATGAAGGCATTAGAGTATTGGTTTGGCCCTTACCCTTTTTATGAAGATGGTTACAAACTAGTAGAAGCACCTCATTTAGGCATGGAGCATCAATCGGCCATCGCCTATGGTAATAAATATTTAAATGGTTATTTAGGCAGCGATTTAAGCGGAAGTGGATGGGGTAGCAAATGGGATTTTATCATTATTCACGAAAGCGGCCACGAATGGTTTGCCAATAATATCACCACCAAAGACATCGCCGATATGTGGGTGCACGAAGGCTTCACAAGTTACAGCGAAACCCTGTTTACCGAATTTTATTATGGTCCAAATGCAGGGCAAGATTATGTTATCGGAACCCGTCGTAACATCAGCAACGATATCCCGATTATTGGTCCTTACAATGTTAATAAAGAAGGTAGTGGTGATATGTATTTTAAAGGCGCCAATATGATTCACACAATCAGGCATTGGATAAATAATGATAGCTTATTTAGACAGTTACTACGCGGCCTAAATCAACAATTTTATCACCAAACGATTACGAGTGAACAGGTTGAAAATTACCTTATTCAAAAAACCAAACTCCCCTTGCAACCTTTGTTTGATCAATACTTACGTACCACCCAAATTCCTACTTTAGAATATAAACTGAGCCAAAATGCAATTTCGTTCAGGTATACAGATTGTATCGATGGATTTAAGTTACCGCTAAAAATAAATTTAGGCAATGAAGGCCATACTGATAATTGGATTGAACCTACGCAACAATGGCAAACCTTGCATTTAGCCGATTGGTTTGACGGCAAAACCTTTGAGGTAAACCGCAATTTTTACATCAAAACAAAAAAGGTGGAGTAAATTGCGCCAAACTAACTTATGAGCCAAATTAGAAGGCAAAGTATTATTTCGTCGCTGATGGTTTACATCGGCTTTGCCTTGGGCTTTGTAAATACCTATTTATTTACCAAGGAAGGCGGATTTAGTCAAGAGGAATATGGCTTGGTGGGTATTTTTATTGCCATTGCCACCTTAATGTATACGGTGGCCAATTTAGGAATGCCCTCATACATTTATAAGTTTTTTCCTTATTATAAAGACAATTTACCGGCCAAGAAAAATGATTTAATGACCTGGGCGATGCTCGTTTCGCTTTTTGGTTTTTGTTTAGTGATTGTTGGCGGTATTGTTTTCAAACAATTAATTATTCAAAAATTTGGCAAACACTCGCCATTATTAATTCATTATTATTATTGGTTATTTCCATTTGGATTGGGACTTACCCTTTACTCGATGTTGGAGGCATATGCTTGGCAAATCAATCGCCCGATTATCACTAATTTTTTAAGAGAAATCCAGTTTCGTTTATTCACTACCATCTTAATTGTTCTCACTTTATTAGGCCTACTTACTAGTTTTGATTGGTTTGTACGATTATACTCTATCAGCTATTTAGGCATTGCAATTTTCTTATTCATCTATCTTTACAGAAAAGGAGAAATTCACTTTACACTCACCATCAGTAAGGTTTCTAAGAAGTATTACAAAAAGGTACTTACTTTAATTTCTTTTGTTTTTGGCGGCACATTGTTATATGGGATTTCATTAATTTTTGATTCTTTGGTTATTGCATCTGTACTACCCAAAGGACTGGCAAGCGTGGCCGTTTTTTCGCTAGGTCAATATATGGCTAACTTGATACAAGCGCCGCAGCGTGGCATTATCGCCAGTTCAATGGGGCCATTATCGCAAGCATGGAAAAATAAAGATTTAGCCAGAATAAATAAAATCTACAAGCAATCAGCTATTAATCAATTGATATTTGCAACCGCCATTTTTAGTTTAATATGGTTAAATTTTGAGGATGGCATTATCACTTTTCATCTTCAAAAAAATTATCTCGATGCAAAATGGGTTTTCTTTTTTGTGGGTTTATATCGTATTGTAGATATGGGCACAGGATTAAACGCCCAAATCATTAGTACTTCAACCCTTTGGCGTTTTGAATTTTACACAGGAAGTATTTTATTGTTACTCACTTTGCCGCTCACCTATTTCTTAACAAAATCTAGTTTAGAAATACTAGGTCCACCTATTGCAACGCTCATTTCATTTATTATTTACAACAGTATTCGTTGTTGGTTTTTATGGTATAAATATCAATTGCAACCATTTAGTAATAAAACCATTTTTACGGTTTTACTTACCTTGTTTTGTTATGGTATTTGTTATTTTTTATTCCATCAATTTCATGGTTTTTGGTGGATGACATTAAGAAGCATATGCTTTTTAGGTTTGTTTATTTGGGGAATGTTGAAACTAAATTTATCAACCGATGTTATTCCGGTTTTTGAAACATTGAAAAAGAAAATAGGCTTAAAAAAAGGGAATGCTGCTTAATTTGGGGTATCCTTTTAAAAAATATTTTTAAACATGCGCACAATGCTTAAGGCTTCTAAACCATATACTTACGCATTTACCAAACGTCAAAAAAACGATATAACCCAATAGGGCAAAGGCTTTTAATCAAAAAAATATTTGGAAGTATCAAAGTTTCTTTTAACTTTATATCCTATTCTGCAAAGAATTCTACCCTATTTCCAATCTCCCTTTGTCTTTCCCGTCAGCTAATCATTAAATAGCAGTGTAATTAATCCAACCCTGGTAAATCCGATTTTGAATCCGATGTTCAATCCGTTTAACATCATTTACCTTTATGAAATATTACACAAGTACTAAGCAAATTCAATTTAAATCGGCGCAAAGATTTAAAAGTAGTCTTATCCTGTATTTCTTAAGTCTCTTTTCAATTGGAATTTTTACTGTTAACGAGGTAAACGCTTTGGGTGCACCCAAGCATGTAGTTACCGACACAACAGATCCCGCTCCTATTACCGGAAGATTAGTGTCGAATTTATATGCCATGGTAAATAGCAATTCTCGTTTGGCAGATGGCAATATGGTTATGTTTGACAATGTTTATTCAAACGGAGTTGACCCTTTAGATGTTCGTAAAATGATGAACTTTGGAGAGAACTTGGCGCTAAAGCGCGACAATATTATTTTGGCAGTTGAAAGACGTGCTTTTCCAGGAGTAGCAGATACCATTTTTTATGATTTATCTAATTTGAATAACTTAACCTATCGGTTAGAAATAGTACCTACCAACCTTCACACTCCTACACGTATTGCCTTCCTACAAGATTTGTATTTAAACACGCAAACATTAATTAGTTTAACTGATACTACCAAACATTTATTTGTGGTAAATGGTAATGCGGGCAGTAAGGATAGAGGGCGATTTAGAATTGTAATCAACGATCTTTCAGGAGGAGCTTTGCCCGTGAGATTCAATGCGCTTACAGCAGGTATCCGTGACCAACAGATTTGCGTTCAATGGACGGCGGCGGAAGAATTATTTGTAAAAAACTATCAAGTAGAAACATCGTTGGATGGCCGCAATTTTATAGCTACCGGAGCCCCTTTACAGCCTCAAACAATAGGCGACGGCACATATAAAACCTTTGTAAACATCCCCTCCGGAAACTATGTTTATTTCAGAATTAAAAGTTTAGATATTGATGGTAGTATCAACTTTAGTCATATCATCAAGCTAACCTTGCCCAATCTACATAAAAATATTAGCGTCCTCAATCCTGTGAAACAAAACACTATTGAGGTTAAAATTAATTCGTTAACCGCGGGCAATTGTCAATTTGAGTTACTCAATCTAAATGGTGCTGTAGTTTATCATTCAACCCAAAGCTTAACTGCCGGCCTGCAAACCATTTTATTAAATCCTCAGGCAAAACTATCAACCGGATACTATTTCCTAAAAATTCGATCAACCGAACATAATAGTACTCACAAACTTTTGATACAATAAACAAATTCGAAAAATCCATAAAAGAAAAATGCGTCTTCAATTGAAGACGTTTTTTTTATACTCTATCAATGGGAACAATAACCCAATTGGCAGTTTATAAAAACAATAGAGCGTCTTCTGTAGAAGACGCTCTATTCATCCTAATAAAACAAAATAAGAGATTTTTTCTTTTGCGATTTGCTTTTGGGGGTTTAACGGTTAATAAATATTTTTTGAACCTGACGCGTATTATCAGGACTAACAATTTCAAGATGATAAATACCTTTTGCTAATGATGCCGGAATTGCAAATGATTGGGTTCCGTTACCACCTGCATATTGTAAATTCTTGTTTAATACTTGTTGACCTGCAACATTTGATAATTTAATTTGATAATTACCTTTTCCTTGTTCATTAAATTGTAAGCTTATTGCACTTCCTTGAACCGGATTATTTAATACGGTTATGGCAGCTGTACCTTTTCCGATATACACTTTAACGATTTGGGTGTATTTGAAGGTACCGTTTGCATCTACACTTTTCACTCTATAATAATTGTTACCTGCGCTAACACGTGTATCTAACCAGTTATAATTTGCTGTGCCGCGTACATTACCTGTTACGGCAACTTGACCAACTGCACTAAAATTGCGACCGTCTGTTGATTTTTCAACTTCGTAACGTTGAATATTCAATTGATTTTCGATAGTCCATTCAACTGCAATGTTGTTTTGTTGCTGTGTTGCGCGAACTTCTGTAAAGGTTACAGGCAAAACATTTGCAGGTTTGAAAACCAATTTAAATCTATCTTCTACTCTTGAACCAGCATTGGCATCCAATGCAAATGAATAGTAAGAGGTATCAGAAAGATCGATTGCAGTTTGTGTGTTGAGGTATTTGTCAATCAAGATGGCAGTTGTACCATTTTGTTCGAAATTAGAAGGAATAAATTCCATTTGATAAGTCGTGCGTTTCATTTGATACATTGAATAGAAGATGGTATCATTTTGAGCAATAGCTGGTCTTCTTTCAATTACTAATTCTGCAGCACCACGAAGCATACTTAAGTTTTCACCGAAATTGATCATTTTTTTACTATCAAGTCCGTCAATTTCGCTAGTATAAGATGAACCAAAGAATACGGCATTACCATCGGCCATTTTTTTATTGGCACCGGCAACTGCATACAAATTGGTTATAAATCGAGCTTCATTTGCATCAGTAGGTGTAGTTGGACGGAACACGACGCTACTTCCTGAAGTTTTGCTAGATTCAAGTATGGTTAAGTCGCCACTTGATCCACTTGCTTGCACGAAGAAAGCAGCACCACTTTGAATAGTATTAACAACCGAGCCGGTTGAACCATAACTACCTCCGCCCGGAATTACGATATAATTACCTGCATCAGGAACTAAGGTTTGATAAGCACCTAAATCATAGGAACCTTGTAATTTAGGATCCCATACATAAAATGCGGTATTAGCTAAGCCACCTGTTTTGGTAATATTTCTAATATCTAAAGCAGATGCATATGGATTACCAACAATGGCAAACTTATCAGCAGGTACCGTAATAGCAGCTTGGTTACCTGTATATAAAGTTCCGGTTGTTCTTAAAACGGTTGAATTCATGGCGGTAATACTAGCAGATGGAGAAACGCTTCTGCTTCCGCGGATATACATAAAGTAACCTTGTTCTCCATCAATAAAATCGCCGGTATTGGTAATGGCAACTAACTCATCAGTTGATTGTTCGTAGCGATAAATAGATGGATAAGGTGTTTGATAATCAAATCCATTTGCACTCCAAGTTTCTTGATCATTTGTTATAATTGTACCGTAACCAGGATTACCGTCAACTGCAGTTGCTTGACCTTCTTGCCATGCTTCCTTAATTGTTTGACCAGATGTTGGAGATGCTAACAATCGCCAAGCTCTGTTTGCATTCTGCGGAATATATCTTTCAACAATTACATCACCGGTAATGTAACCACCGGTGGTACTACCTGCAGCAACATTAGCAGTATAACCTGCGGTTGAAGCGATGGTGTAGTTACCATTAGAGGCTAAAACCCCATTCGTAGGCGTATGTGTACCTACCAAACGCAATGGATTTAAAAGCGTAACGGTTCTACCTGTTGCAGAAATAGTAAAAT
>JBJOQA010000303.1:0-2938 GCA_046050225.1 Bacteroidota bacterium
CCAGACCAGATTAAACGATTTTCTTTTTTGAACAGAACACTGAAAAAACCCTATAATAATAATTTAAAATCGAAGTTGGTGGAAGCTGCTTTTCGTTTACACTTTTTCATCGTTGCGCTTCTGTTTATATAGTTTCCCAAACCATGCCAAAAAATAACTATTTCATATTCAGTGTTTTAAGATTTAGTCAAGCTTGATTATTTCCATATTTTGGAATCATTAATCTTTTTTTGGAAAAATTGGAAAGGCTTTGATTAATGACAACAAGGAAAAGTAGGGGCATAAAAAAAATCGTTTAATTTGGTGATCCAGACCAGATTAAACGATTTTCTTTTTTGAACAAATCACTGAAAAAACCCTATAATAATAATTTAAAATCGAAATTGGCGAAAGCTGCTTTTCATTTTCACTTTTTCATCGTTGCGCTTCTGGTTATATAGTTTCCCAAATCATGCCAAAAACTAAGTTTTTGATAATCAAATCAATATGATTGCTGTCGGAGCTATTAATTCCTAATTGGAGAATTTATTCCGATAAATGGAAGAAAGATTTAATTTTTAGGAAGGCGATGCTTAACGTTTGAGGTTACGTTTTCAAAGGTCCATTCCACTTCCTTTTGATACGGGTGGAGGCGTTTTGTGCAGTTTTGTTTGTTGCATATTTGGCAACTAAATTCCAAACAACCATCGTTGTGTACAAATAATTCAATGGCAGTGCCAAATTCACCAGTTACAAGTTGAGAAAATTGGTCAATTTCGCGATGTGCTTCATGTACATTGAAGTACCAGGGAACAGTAAGGTGGCAATCTATATGAAGTGTATTGCCATTTTTTATAATTCTCAAATTGTGAAAGTCAATCCAGTTTTCGCGTCTATTTTTCTGTAAAATAGCAACCATTTTTTTAATCAACTCCTCATCTGCTTCATCCATGATTCCTGCTATGGAAGTTCTGATGATTCCATAACCGGTGTAAATAATAATGATAGCAAAAATGATGGCAACTGCACTATCTAACCACCATATTTTAAACCAATAAATACAGGCCAAACCTAAGATAATTCCGGCTGTAGAATAAGTGTCAGTTTTTAAGTGCTTGCCGCCGGCTATTAAAACTTGGGAGTTGTTTTTGATGCCCAATTTAACACAATACCAACCTGCTATATAGTTGATAAATGCGGTGATGGCCACAAGAATAATACCTATATCTAGTTTTTGAATTTGGGAGGGATGAAATAGGTGTCCAACCGCTTCGTAAATAATTAATAAACCGGCAAATCCAATAAGAGAGCCTTCAATTGCAGCCGAGATAAACTCGATTTTTCCGTGACCATAGGGATGGTTTTGATCTCGCGGACGGCTACTCAAATATAAACTGTAAATTCCTACTAAGCCGGCAACTACGTTTACGGTACTTTCTAATGCATCTGTTAAAATAGCTACCGAATTGGTTACATACCAAGCCACTAATTTGGCAATAAAAAGCAAAATCCCGATTGCGGTAATTATTTTTTGCGTGCGTAGGTTTTGGTAGGCCTTTTCCAATGATAGCAGTTGTGATGTAAAGATACAATTATTCTTTCTGTCCGTTGAACCAAGTACCAATTTTTGCCTTTGCAATTCGTACATTTGCCACCTAAAACAATCGAGGAGGTTACGAATCTACTTCCTGTTTCTATAAAAGTTAAAGAAGCGATACATTATGGAATTGAGCAAAAATTATATGCCAGGCGAAACCGAAGCGCGTTGGTATGAGCATTGGATGGAGAAAGGATATTTTTATAGCACACCCGATGAGCGGGAACCATTTACGATTGTTATTCCTCCACCAAATGTAACCGGTGTGTTGCATATGGGGCATTGCTTGAACAATACCATACAAGATATATTGATTCGTCGTGCCAGAATGCAAGGTAAAAATGCTTGTTGGGTGCCGGGTACCGATCATGCGAGCATTGCAACCGAAGCAAAAGTAGTTGCTATGCTGCGCGAAAGAGGAATTGCGAAATCATCGCTTTCGCGGGATGAATTTTTAGGCTATGCGTGGGAATGGAAAGAGAAGTATGGCGGCATCATTTTGCAACAATTGAAAAAGCTTGGATGCAGTCTTGATTGGAATCGCACTTCTTTCACTATGGATGAGGATTATTATAATTCTGTAATCAAAGTGTTTGTTGATTTACATAAAAAAGGGTTGATTTATCGCGGCAAGCGCATGATTAATTGGGATGTAAAAGCAAATACGGCATTAAGTGATGAGGAAGTAATTCGTAAAGAAACTATTCAAAAATTATATCATATTCGGTATGCAATTGAAGGTGAATCAGATGCTAGTATTGTAGTTGCTACGGTGCGTCCGGAAACCATAATGGGCGACGCTGCCATTTGTGTGCATCCCGAGGATGAACGCTATCAGCATTTAATTGGTAAAAAGGCCATTATTCCTTTAATCAATCGTGCCATCCCCATTATCGCGGATGATTATGTAGAGAAAGATTTTGGAACCGGCGCATTAAAAGTTACGCCGGCGCATGATATGAACGATTACATGTTGGGGCAAAAACATGGATTAGCCATTATTGATATTTTAAATGATGATGGTACTTTAAGTGCCGACGCAAAAATACTTATCGGTGAAGATCGCTTTGTAGCACGTAAAAAAATAATTGTACTCTTAACAGAACAAGAATACATTGTAAAAACAGAAGACTACACCAGCGAAGTTGGTTATAGCGAACGAACTGATGTAGTAGTTGAACCGCGTTTAAGTTTGCAGTGGTGGGTAAGTATGCAAAAGTTGAGTACACCGGCCTTACAGCAGGTGATGGATGAAGAAATAAAATTCTATCCGCCTAAATTTAAAAATCTCTATCGTCATTGGATGGAGAATATTAAAGATTGGTGTATTAGCCGACAACTTTGGTGGGGACATCGCATTCC
>JBJOQA010000304.1:0-18596 GCA_046050225.1 Bacteroidota bacterium
CCGTTACGTAGGGTTACGTATGCATATGTTCCATCAGAAATTACCGGATCACAAACCCGTGCATGGGTGAAAGTGCCAAGTTGGGTGGGGTTGGTAGGATTTGAAATATTATAAATGTACATGCCACTATTTCCTCCAATAAATAGTTTGTCTAACATCGGATAAATCGTTTCTATTCCCCAAGGCAAATTAATGGTATTCAGTAAAATGGGGTCTTGTGGGCTATTGATGCCTACCACTTTAAGTTCTGAATTACCTACGGTGTATAAATAATCGCCCGATAATGCAAAGCGTGACATGGATCCGGCAATTCCTGTAGGACTGCCGCCTGCATAGCTGCTGCTGTTGCTACTTAGCGCTGTGGTGGATATTCCCACGCCAGGTGTGCCCATTGCGTCGGATAAATAAACCAAATCGTTTGTTTCGCATGGGATGGTAATGGTGGTGTCTCTTCGGGTCCATTCAATAATGATTTGTGAAGTATCGTTTGAAAAACCATAGCTTCTATGCGGGAACATATTATTTACAATTTTTTGCACACGCGCATTTAAAGGATTGGAGATGTCGATGGCAACCAAGTCGGTGAACATATCCGCATAAAGCGTATTTCCTTTTACAGATAGGTCAACATTTCCGGGGATGGTGATAAAGGCCTCATTAACCGGAGCAGCCGGATTGCTGTTATTTATTACATGGATGCCCTTATCGATTTCATTTAAGAAAATGTAATTGCCCAAAATGAAAATTTTTCCGGTGCTTTCAATTGGTTTTGGGGCATTACTTTTTATATTATTTCTAACTGCTTCTTTAGTAGAATAAACTGGCTCAAACCAAGAGTAGGTTCTTTGTTCCATGCAAGTGTCTTTTACACAGCCTTGCATCAAAAAACTCATAACTAAAATTGCAATGAGTAGTAAACGGGTTGTTTGTTGTTTCATATAACTGATTTATGTTCAAACTGACAACAATCTGCTTTGCAGGGTTGCAGCTAAGTTAGAAAATTTGTTTTCGTATACTAATGCCGGAGATGATTGTTTTTTTATTTTGTAATAAGCCACTTTGAGTGATGGGTTGTAAATGATATTCGCCAATTACGCCTAACCAGATAGGACGTTTTTTATTTGCCGATATATTAAAATGTATGCCACTGCCTATGGTAGCAAAGCTATTATTTAAGCTGTTGTTTTTTGTACTGTAACTGTTGTTGACGCTACTGTATTCTAATGATGTAGACTGTAATGTTTTGCCTAATGTAAAACCAACATTCCAATAAATAGGGATACGACTTTTTGTAGAATTTACTTGCCAGTATAATTTAATTGGAAGGGCTATTTGGTGCATACGGGTATTAAAAGTTTGACTATTCCCTTGTGCAAAACTCAGGTAAGGTTGCGTATAAATTGTATTGCCTGTTGCCAATTTTAAACTGCGATATTGGTAGGCTAATCCTGCTGAAAAGAAAAGTCGATTTGTTTTTTGATATTGTAATTCTACCGCCAATTGATAAGCCCTACCCGAGGTAATGTTGGTATTTACATAACTGCTATTAGGAGCACCGGTACTCGAGCCTGGCGTGGTTCCAAGATTGTCGGCACTTGCAGCCAATAAACGGTTACCCGTATTGGAAACAAAATGGATACCTCCGGAAGCACCGCCCCATAAGCTCCATTTGGAAGTTTTCTTTTTGTCTGTTATTTTATTTTTTGTGGTTATAGTCGTTTCTTTTTCTTTTGTTTGTTCAACTTGCTGTACCAATGAATCTTTTTTATTTTTTTCATTGATTACGGCGGTTTCAATAACTTCTGCGGGCTTAATAATAGGCTCAGTTTTTTCTTCAATGGCTGTTTCAGGATTAAATGGAGAATCAGCGAAAGCCGAATCAGCTACAACAAACGAAGCTTTTGTGCGATAGCTACCTTTCTTTTTACCTTTTATTTTGTATGCTGAATGAAGCGTGTTAGGTTGAATTTGCGTTATTGATTTTGTTGAAGCTATCGTTGATTTTGCATTTTCAGTAAAAGTTTTTGATGTAGTTTGATCGCTGTTGGTGTTAATGATCGCTTGATTAGTTGGGTTAGCTTGTTCTTTTTTTTCGGGATCTGCTGTGGTTAGCAATTCACGATTAGCGACGTTTGTTGATTGGGCGCTATTGCCTTTGTTGAATTGAAATATGCCTATACCGGTTCCCAATAAAATGAGTGTGCCAAAGAACCACCAAAAAGCAGCCCTCCTTTTTTTGTTTTTTTGAATGGCCGGATAAATGGCTTGCCACACTTGATCCGACGGCTCCATATTGAAGTCGCCCATCACCTGCTTGGCCTGTTCTTCAAATCGATTATCTTCCATATGATTCATTGTTAAGGGTAGTATTATGTTGTTGTAACCATTCAATTAATAAATACCTGCTTCGGGCATATTGCGATTTAGAAGTGCCTTCACTAATGCCTAATAATTGGCCAATTTCGGCATGCGTATAACCCTCAATGGCATATAAGTTAAAAATGGTTTGATAGCCGGTTGGTAATTGGCGAATTAAGTTCGCAAGTTCTTTGGCTTGCAATTTCAACTGCGGTTGCTCATCAGAAACAGGGTGCAACGGCATTTCGGCAAACGACATCTCTTGCCGATATTTTTTGTTCCGTTTAAGGTAATTCAAAGCCGTGTTTACCATAATGCGACGCACCCAAGCACCAAATTCGCCTGATTGCTGATAGGTATGTAAATGCGTGAAAACTTTGATAAACCCTTCTTGTAACACTTCTTCTGCATCTTGAACCGATTTGGTATAGCGATAGCATACACCCATCATTATGGGCGCAAAGTGCTTATACAACTGCTGTTGCGCCTGTGGGTTATTTCGTAAACAATCCTTTATGATACGCTGTACGTCTATCATGCCTATGGTGCTTGACAACCCTTTTTTGTACAAGGTTGCATGCCTTTTTAAAATGATGACGTAAAATTAATTGAATTGGAAAGGTTGAAGCGGAATTCGTAAAAATCGTTTGATATTCAATTGTTTATTAATTGCTTTGGGGATGTTCAATCAGTAATTTCAAATTAGATAAGGATTGATCTACCGGTTGGCTATACTTTCCTTCGGTGAATAGGGCCGCCATTTTTACCCAGGGTTTATACCAAGGTAACTGTTGCAATAAACTATAATTTACAATGCATGAATCGCCGGGTACGGCCTGCATGTTAAAATGATTTTCGAGTGCGCGGCCGTTTCTTACTAAAGTAACTTCTATAATAGTATCACCTGAAATGTTTTTTACGCGGGCAGTTGTTTGACTGTCGGTTGCCATCAAATTCCATTTTTTCCAAAGTTGAGGCTGTTGCAAAATCTTCGATACCTGCTCAGGCTTTGCTACAATAGCAATCGTTTTGCTGGTTACTACGCGTGAAGGGAATAATAAGGATAAGGAAAAGAATAAAACTCCAAAAACAACCAAGTTGATTAAAGCAAATTTTAAGTATTTCATGCTGATAAATTAAATCAAATAAATGCGTTATTCCCACTTAAATACCTTTATGGCAATCGCATAAACGATTATCCCCCATATTAATAAGATACCAATTTCGGTACGTACTTGCCATAGGTTTTGCCCCTCAAATGCAATGGCTCGCATAGCCGTATTTAAATGTGTTAAAGGCATTGCTTTTGAAATAGGTTGCAGCCATTTTGGAAATGCTTCTATTGAAAAAAAAGTGCCTCCTAGTAAAAATTGAGGAAGGGTAATGAGGTTGGCAAATGGAGGTATCGTGCTGTCGTTTTTAGCTAATCCACTTACGATAAAGCCAAATCCCATAAATATAATTAAACCCAAAAAGCTCAATAATAGCATTTCAAAAAAAGTACGAACACCATTTACTAAGGTAAATTCAAATAGAAAATGCCCAACCAAAATAATTACAATAGCCGTTAGCATTTGAAATAAAACGCGCGAAAGCCCTTCACCCAAAACAATATAGGTTCTACTAATTGGCGTTGCAAAAAAGCGTTTTAAAACTAAGGTGTTGCGCAAATTAAAAAACATAAAGGCAACACCAAATACCCCCGAACTTAGCAACGAAAAACCAAGTTGGCCGGGCAAGATAAAATCAATGGTTCTATATTCTCGAACCGGTTTTATATCTCTTGCATAGTTAAAATCGGCTCGCGCATAAGATGGGCGGCCCGGAAATTGGTGATCGCTGATTTCGCCTACCAAATTATTGATGAAGGGAATTAGCTGCGGCCATTGATCGCTACTGGCAGTTGTACTTTTTATAGTGTATCTAAAAGCAGGTGCTTGCAGGCCGGTTTTCCAAATATGAAATACACCGGCAATTTTTCCTTTTTTTAAATCTGCGTCTAATTCTGTTGGATTATCGTAGGTGATGATTCTTATTCTGGGGTTTGTTAAAAGCGAATCATACAGTGCATTATTAATATCCGCCGTAGGCGAAATTGCAATTTTAAATACCGGTGCGCTCGCATTATTGCCAATAAATCCAAAAATAAGGATGAAAATAAATGGGAATACAAAGCTGAAAATAACGGCAGACGGACTTCTGAATATTGCGCGCAAACTGGCTTTGGTAATGGCCAACATGGCTTTTGCCTGGCTGTAAGATTGCATTGGTTTGGTTCAGTTTTAAGCCGTAAAGCTATCGTAAAAACCTGAAATAGGGATGAGGAAACTATGTGATAAATCAATTTTACTCGATTGTACAACAGTTGTTGGGGTTTATTATTTTTGCATATGATGCATGCTGTATGGTTGCTATTGGGAAGTAATATGGGTAATAGCAATGATTTATTGGATAAGGCAATTGGTTTAATCGGTCAACGAGTGGGTGTTGTAAAACGTGTATCAAAGCGTTATACAACAGCCGCATGGGGCAATATGCAACAACCCGACTTTCTTAACCAAGTAATATGCGTACAATCAGCCATGCCTGCAACTCAAATACTAAAAAGCATTTTGGCAATTGAAGCTAAAATGGGCCGTGTAAGAACAATCAAAAATGCACCGCGAACAATAGATATTGATATTTTATTTTTTGATAAAGAGATAATTCATCAACCTGATTTAATGGTGCCTCACCCCGAAATTGCCAACAGAAGATTTGTTTTAATACCGCTAAATGAATTAATTCCCAATTTTATTCATCCTGTTTTGCAACAAAATATCCACCAATTATTAAAGAATTGCAAGGATACGCTGGATGTGAAAAAAAATTAATGAACGAACTAACGATTACCCTTACTTTCGAGGCCGGATAGTATGAAGTACAATTTTGTTACCATAGAAGGAAATATTGGGGCAGGTAAAACCACTTTAGCAACAATGCTTAGCAAGCATTTTAATGCCCGTTTGGTATTGGAAGAATTTGCGGATAATCCCTTCTTGCCCAAATTTTACGAGAATCCGGAGCAATATGCGTTTCCGCTTGAATTGTTTTTTATGGCCGAACGCTTTAAACAACTCAAGGAACTACTGCATACAAAAGACCTTTTTCAGCAAATTACCATCTCTGATTATTTATTTACAAAGAGTTTATTATTTGCCAAAGTAACCCTCCCAAGTGAAGAGTTTCGCTTGTATCAAAAATTGTTTGATATTATTAATCCGCAAGTAGTACAGCCCGAAATTTTAATTTATCTGCATGCACCGGTAAATCGGTTGAAAGAAAATATTAAAAAACGCAATCGCGAGTACGAACAAAACATCCCCAACGATTACTTGTTTAACTTGCAAGAAACCTATACCCAGTACATCAAACAGCACAATATAAAAACCTTGATTGTAGATACTTCTAATGCTGATTTTATTAATAACGAAGCGCATTTTAATGTTATTTTGAAGGCATTGGATAAGGAATATAGCGAAGGACAGCACTATATTAGTCTACCATAATAGGGTACATGGTTGAATTAATTACCTTTGCACTTCACCAACCTTAAATTGATTGGATCACTCACTCGTACAAGTACTTCGAATAAAGGAGTTCAAAAATTTTATTATTGGTCGTTTTGTGTTTATCATGGGTTTACGCATGATGGGTACACTCGTATCATGGTGGATGTATGAATTAACCGGCGATGCATTTTATATTGGCATGATTGGCCTCGCCGAAGCTGTACCTGCAGTAGTACTGGCATTATATGCAGGTTATATTGTTGATCGCTCTCAAAAAAGAAAGGTATTGCTCACCTCTGTTATCTTATTCGGCGTTTGTTCGCTTATTTTACTGGGCATTTCAACGAATGGGTTTACCGAAGCTTTTGGAAATAAATTATTGATTAGTTTGATTTACTTCGTGATGTTTATGACCGGCGTAATTCGCTCATTTTCCGGACCTGCTTTTGGTGCTATTATTGCCTCCATGGTGCCGCGCGAATTATTGCTTACCGCCTCACAATTAAGTTCTACCAGTTGGTTGGTGGCTAGTATAACCGGGCATGCCATTGCAGGTTTTTTAATTGCATGGTTGCATGTTTCAGGAACCTTCGTAGTGATAAGCTCCCTTATTGTAATTGGTTATATATTCTTAACATCGTTGAAACCACGTGCGCCGGGCATTTCGGCCGAAAAAAGAACTTTGGAAGCTGTGGGAGAAGGGGTGAAGTATGTATTTAAAACAAAAGAAGTTTTAGGTGCGCTGTCGCTCGATTTGTTTGCGGTTTTATTTGGCGGAGCCGTAGCCATGGTGGCTGTTTACGCAAAAGATATTTTAAAAGTTGGACCTATTGGTTTTGGATGGTTAAATGCCGCAACCGATATTGGAACAATGATAACTGTGGTGGGACTAACCTTCTCGCCCATGCGAAAAAAACAAGGGGTTAAATTGTTATTTGCCGTTGCAGGATTTGGTTTGTGTATTATTGTGTTTGGATTGTCGCAATGGTATTGGTTGTCGTTTTTAGCCTTATTGGTTAGCGGATTATTAGACGGGGTAAGTGTAGTGGTTCGCGGTAATATTATGCAGTTAAAAACACCTGATGAAATGCGGGGTAGGGTACTGAGCGTAAATTCGATGTTTATAAATTCTTCAAACGAAATTGGCCAATTTGAAAGCGGAGCTGCGGCTCGTTTAATAGGAGTAGTTCCTTCGGTTGTATTTGGCGGATGTATGACCTTATTGGTGGTAGCGGTTACTTGGGTAAAAGCGCCCAAATTGCGCAAGCTAGAATATTAGCCTGCGCAATTTAGACACTGTTTTTTATTTTTCCGACACTTTAAATTGTAATGGGATCAATAGTTTAATACTAAAGTTTCTACCCATATTAAATACGCCAACTCTATTAGTTGCCATATTGGTAGCCGTGTATTTTAATCTGCTTAAATGATTTTGATACGAACGATCCGTTAAATTATTTGCCGCGAAATAAATCTTCAACCAAGGGTTGCCGGCTTTATTTACTAAATCAGCTCCAATACCTGCATTCAATAAAGAATAACCCGGGGTTGCTGTTTCTGTGCTATAAGCTGTAAAGATATTGTCTTGTGCAAATGTGTTATCCAATTCTAGTTTTGCATAAAAATTACGCACATTATTTTCAATTTTAGGGAAGTTTGCTCTAACCTCTGTAATTAATCTTGGAGCCGGAATAAACGGTAAAAAATCACTTCCTTCCACTTTTTCTTTTAATCGGCCTCTTACAAATGAGAATGTATTTTCAATATGTAGCCAATCTAAAGGATGGGGGTGAAAGTCAATCGTGGCTTCCATGCCGCTCAAAATGGCACCTTGTTGACTAAAGGTAAATGCTTCAAGAGATTCGCCATCTTCATTTACTACCAATGAATCGCCACCTGCAGCTGCTTCTAGCTTTCTGTAATAAATGAAGTTATTGAAATTGTTATAGTAGGCACCTAGGTTAAAAGACACATGTTCTGTTGTAAATTCTAATCCCGCATCTAATTGATAACTTGTTTCGCTTTTTAAATTAAGGTTGCCGTATTCATAACGGGTGGTGCCTTCATGTGCCCCGTTGGATGCCAATTCGGGTAAACTTGGGGCTCTAAAAGCGCGTGCAATATTTAACTTTACATTGAGTTGTTGGTTGAGCTGACTCGCTAACCCCAAACTTGCCGAAAAATTGGAGAAACTACTGCTAAAGCTATTGCCTTTAATATCGGTGCCGTCCATTAAATTTTCGGCATTAATTTTTCTACTGTCAAAACGGGCACCCATACTCCAAGTGGTTTTCTTCAAACTTTTTTTACTAAAAATAAAGGCGCCTGCGTCGTTTGAAGTATAGTTGGGAATTAATTGTTCTACGCCTCGGTTGGTATTAGTTTGATGCATTCCGGTGGCACCAATTGCAGTACTCCAACCATTTTTTTCGGCAAATTGATATTGCGCTCTGTAGGTGAGTGATTTTAAATCAAAAAATAATTCTCTTTCATCAGGTGCATCAATATCACCAAACTCTTCACGTTGATTTCTTTGGTAGCCCAAAGTAAAGTTTAACCTGCCGGTACCCAATTTAATGCGATTGTCAAATGCAATTTTTGCATGGCGAATATGTTGGTACGGGAACATGGGAGTAGTACTATTAAAATCTTCTTTTGTGGCACGTGTTGTTTCTCCGCCTGCTATGGGTTTTATAAAATAACCGTATTCGTCACGCTCACCTTCAATTAAGCCGGCCTTTAAATTATAATTGCTTACAATTAAATGACTGTAACCCCAGCTTGCATTATAGCCTATTTGTCCACCAACATTATGTTGTTTGAATTTAGAATTAAATACATGACCGTCGAAAGCATTTTGATAATCGGCTGCAGCCTGGGTTGTTCCATAAATATTCCAATTAATGCCATTGATATTGCCGCCCCAATTGGCATGTAAGTTTCTGCTCTTATTATTGGTTTGATATTGGGTTAATATATTGGCACGCATGGTATTATTAGGAAGCGGTTGTTCACTAATGATGTTAATTACACCTGCCATGGCATCACTACCGTACATCAAAGAAGCCGGCCCTTTTAAAATTTCTACTTTCCCAACACTGGCATCATCGATTTCAATGCCATGTTCTTCGCCCCATTGTTGCCCCTCTTGTCTTACGCCATCATGAATGGTTAATACACGGTTATATCCTAAACCACGAATAATCGGTTTTGAAATGGCCGGCCCGGTAGATAAACTACTTATTCCCGGTTTTTTGGTTAATCCTTCTATAAGATTGGTAGACGCGTTTTGTAATAACTCTTCCTTGCGTAAAATCATTACCTGAAAAGGTGTTTTTTTCATCTGCGTTGCGCCACTTACGCCCGTAACTACTACTGCATTATTTTCTACTACTGTTGAACTCAGTTCTACATTAAAAGTGGTTGCACCCTTTACCTCTACTTGGAAAGCCATGGTGGAATAACCAATATGCGATACCTCGATTAAATGACTGCCTTCGGGGATATTGCTAAGTTGATAATAGCCACCCGTTTTTGTGGAAGCCCCAATTCTTAAATCAGTTACAAATACCGATGCGCCAACAATTGGTTGATGTGTTTGTGCATCAGTAACCACACCGCTTAATTGTCCTTTTACAATAGGCTTGGCCTCCACAAATATTGCCATCACTAACAGGATGACGAGCATCCTCACTTTTAAGTCTACTTTCATTTTCATCTGATTAATTATAAATTGAAACAATGTTGCAAAAGTATAAAAAATGAAACAATGTTGTAAAAAATCTTTTTTTGACAAAAAAAAGCCGGTTCATGTTGAGAACCGGCTTTACTATTGAAAAACGTGATTATAAGTTTTCGAAGATTCCTGCAATGCCTTGTCCGCCGCCCACACAGGCCGAAACGATTCCGTATTTTTTGTTTAATCGTTTCATATCGTTTACCAATTGAATAGTGAGTTTGCAACCGGTACAACCCAATGGATGCCCCAATGCAATGGCGCCTCCGTTGATATTTACGCGCGCGCTATCCAATTCTAAACTTCTAATTACCGCTAAAGATTGCGATGCAAAGGCTTCATTCAATTCAATTAAATCTATTTGAGATAAATTCATCCCTGCTTGGCGCAAAACTTTAGGAATGGCTTCAATGGGACCAATGCCCATTAAGCGGGGATGAACGCCTGCACTGGCACAATTAACCAATCGTGCAATTGGTTTTAAGCCCAATTCGTTCACCATTCTTTCGCTCATAACAATTGTAAAAGCCGCACCATCGCTGGTTTGTGAGCTATTGCCGGCCGTAACTGTTCCGGTGGCCGAAAAGGCCGGTTTTAGCTTGGCCAAGCCTTCGATGGAAGTATCGGCACGCACACCTTCATCGGTATCTACCACATATGATTTTTTTTGTTTTTTGCCTTTTGCATCCAAATAAACTTGTTCTACCGTAATAGGAAGAATACCTGATTTGAAATAACCTTCTTGTATGGCTTTTCCGGCTTTAACATGACTGTTATAACTAAATTCATCTTGATCGGCGCGCGAAATTTGGTATTCTTTCGCCACTTCCTCCGCCGTAAGGCCCATACTTAGGTAGTAATCGGGTTCTTGCTGCGCAATAGAATAAGCCGGTGAGGTTTTCCATCCTGCCGTAGGCACTAAACTCATACTTTCGGCACCGCCGGCAATAATACATTCGGCCATGCCGGTTCTAATTTTAGCAGTAGCCATCGCAATGCTTTCTAAGCCACTTGCGCAATACCTATTGATCGTAATACCGGGAGCGTGCACACCAACGGCTCTTGCCGCAATGATACGGCCAACCTGTAACCCTTGTTCAGCTTCGGGTACTGCGTTGCCCACAATTACATCATCTACGCGTAATGGGTCTAACTGCGGCACACTTGCCAATAGGCCCTTAATTACATCAATGGCTAAATCATCGGGGCGTGTAAATCTGAATCCCCCTTTTTTACTCTTGGTAACCGCCGTACGAAATCCGGCAACAATATAAGCTTCTTGCATATGGTTGGTTTTTGGTACCAGCTGCAGCAACCGCATCAACTGCGGTGGCGTCGCACACTTGTACTTCAGTAATGCTATTTATCAAAAAAGGTTGTTTATGCAACTTTCTACCTCAAAGTTAGGGCTTCCCGCGAAAAAACCAAACTCAATTATCTTTGCGTACTATGTATCAATTTATACGTCGTTTTTTGTTTCATTTTGATGCCGAAAAAGTGCATCTTTTTGCCATGAATAGTTTAAGCTTTTTAAGGCAAATACCGGGTTTGGGATATCTGATTGAAGGGTATTGTAAGCCTTCCAAATCTTTACCGGTAAAGGCTTTCGGGTTGAATTTTCCAAATTGGGTAGGATTGGCAGCCGGCTTCGACAAAAACGCTCATTATTTGGCCGAATTGAAAATGTTAGGTTTTGGATTTGTAGAAATTGGCACAGTAACACCTCGAGCGCAAGCGGGAAACGAAAAACCAAGATTATTTCGTTTGCCGGCCGATCAAGCGCTAATTAACCGCATGGGATTTAATAACGAAGGCGTAGAGGCGGTGGTTGAGCGCCTTCAAGCATGGCGTAAAAAATATCCGATTGAATCTGCACAAAATACCATGATTATTGGCGGTAATATTGGTAAAAATAAAGTCACTCCCAATGAAGATGCTTGGCAGGATTACGAAATTTGTTTTCGCGCTTTGCGCCCTTATGTGGACTATTTTGTGGTGAATGTTAGCAGTCCGAATACCCCCGGTCTTCGCGCCTTGCAAGAAAAAGATGCTTTAAAGCAAATCTTGACCAATTTGCAGCAATTGAATAAAAAAATTTCAGGAACTGCACGTCCTATTTTATTGAAAATAGCGCCCGACTTAAATCAACACGAACTAGACGATGTGATTGATTTGGCACTCGAAATTCAGTTGGATGGTTTAGTGGCTACTAACACTACGATCAGTAGGGAAGGCTTAACTACCCCGGAAGAAAAAGTAACAGCGATTGGTGCCGGCGGCTTAAGCGGAAAACCCGTTCAAAAAAGAAGTACGGAAGTATTGCGTTACATCATTGAAAAAACAAATGGCCGAATTCCAGTTATGGCAAGCGGCGGCATCTTTACAAAAGCCGATGCACAGGAAAAATTGGAAGCCGGGGCCAGTTTGGTGCAGGTATATACCGGTTTTATTTATGTGGGGCCTACCATTGTTAAACAAATTTTGAACAAATAAGAGGGATGATGCGTTTTTAAGAATCCGTTTGGGAACGCTATCTTCGCAAAAATTTTAATTAAAAAAATGAACGAATTATTTACAACAGAGAGTTTAATTAGCTTTCTTATTTTGGTTGTGTTAGAAGTGGTTTTGGGTATTGATAATGTTATTTTTGTTAGTATTATCATGAATCGTTTGCGCGATATAAAGGATCAAAAAAAAGCGCGCATTTTGTGGATGATTACGGGTGTAATTTCTCGAAGTGTTTTATTGATGGGATTGGGTTGGTTGCTTTCACAAAAAGGCAAATCTGTTTTTTCTATTGCGGGAAAAGGATTTGATTTAGCTAGTTTGGTGATGTTATTTGGGGGCGTATTTTTAATTTATAAATCAGTAAAAGAAATTCACGGAAAGTTAGAAGGGGAGGACCATTCTTTAGATTCAAAAAATAAAAAGGGCATCTCGCTATCGCAAGCAATTTTTCAAATTATGTTGATTGATGCGGTGTTTTCATTTGATAGTATCATTACAGCCGGCGGTACAGCTAAGCATGTTGAAATTATGATTGCTGCAGTAGTAATTGCAATGTTGATCATGTTTTTATTTAGCCCTGCAATTGCGGCTTTTATACATAAACATCCTACTTTAAAAATGTTGGCACTTTCTTTTTTGGTAATGATTGGTTTGAGTTTGGTTATTGAAGGTTGGGATGCAGAACAAGCACATAATTTGCATTTGAAAAACTATATCTACTTTGGAATGGCATTTTCATTTATAGTAGAGTTATTAAATATGGTAATGATGAATCGAGCTAAACGAAGAGTGGTACAGTTGAATGAACCACGCTTGCCGGATCCATCGGAAGAACAAAATGAAACAATGAATTAAGTTTGATAGAGAGGATAAGTTTTACTTATCCTTTTTTATTTTTCAAAAGTTCGAGTAGTTGAATGGCTTTTTCTTGAATACTTGGGGAGTTTTTTAATTTTGCTTTTTGTTCAATTAATTGTTTTACTTGTTGCTGATTTGGCGCTTGCTTATAAAGAAGTTCTAATAAATTGCTTACAAATAGGCTTTGATGCTGTTGACAATATTGAATGATTTGATCCAAGTAAATAGCATCTAGTTGTATTAAATCAATGGCTGCATAGGCGGCTCTGTTTACAATTAGTGCACTATCGTAAAGTAATGCATTTACCAAACGATGATTGCTTTTTTCGGTGCCAACAAAACGCAATGCATATACTGCCGCCGCTCGAATGCTAGAGTCGGCATCTTGGCTATATTGCATTAAACGATCTTCCTTAAGCTTGCTGCCGGCATTCCCTAAAATTGCAATTAAATCTAATGTAGATTGATGGCTAGGAAATTGGTCTAGAAAGTCCGTCAATTGATTTAAAACACGATTGGCATACTTGGGTTGTTGTTTTAGTAGTTTGCTTGCAATCGTTCCTGCCATATAACGATAGGCTCTTGCTATTGCGGGAGACGATATTCCTTTTTCTAAGGCAAGATGAAGTATAGTTTCGGTTATTGCACTGTCGGGTGATTTAAGCTGCAACAAAGCAGTTAATAGATGGTCGGTGGCAGTTGGTTGATTGGCTTGTTTGGTGATTTCTGCGGCTATAATGTTTTGTGCTTCAGGTGTACCTGCATCGCAAAAGGCATTTGCTAAAATTCGATAATCTATTTGTGTAGGGGCAGCTTGATGTAAGCGAGTAGCTATTCTTTCAAGTTGTTCAGGTTGTAGGTAAATAATGGCTGCAAATTTTTTAAAGAGCCTACCTGAATCTCGGTTGATTTTGTTTTCCTTAAGGCTGTCCAGTTGTTTAAATACATCATCAACATCTGTTGAACCCAACAGGTTTTCATATATTGCTTTTCGATTTATTTGATCTGTTTGTAATTGAAATATAGTTGCACCAACGTAATGTTTCGGCAACAATGCAGCATTGTTTTTGGTTAACGTTTCTTGTTGCAACAGTTGTTTGATGTTAAATTGCTGCAATAGTCTACTTATTAGGCGGTTGTTTAAAAAGGTTTCGATCTTTTCGTTTGCTTCAATAGTAGTAATAATTTTATCCTTTTGTGAAATGATGCTGTTGCCTTCAATGGTGGAAATACTCCATGTATTCTCAGTTAAAAGCTGCTGAGGCATAACCTGTTTTAGCCAAGTTTGTTCATTTTTTGTTTGATAGCTACTGTTGTATTTGCCGAAATAGTTTTTCTCAAAAAAGTTTCCGCCAGCAGCAATATTATTTTCTTTTTCTAGCGGTAAAATTTGTATGAAATTGCAAATTTGTGCCTTCCATCTTCTAATGAGTAAAGATGCGCCCGGGTCAAAATAGTAAATGGGTTCTTGAGGGTGGGTAGAAATTAATACAAACCAAACTTTGGCTAATGCTTCTTTCAAGCTGTCGCTGTTATGGGTTAATTGTAACGAGTCACTCCCACTAATAATTAGTTGTAGGTCGCTTAATTGAAAAGAAAGCAAGGTGGCCTCTTTTTCTTTTTCTATACAGCGAATATTTAGAGCTCCTTTTATTTGAATAGCGGATTGGAAGGGTAAGTTAAATTCGTTTGTGCTGCTAATTAACTGTTGATTAATGTTGCGATAATTGCTGCTTATAATCCAACTGATTTGATAACGAACGCTTTGTTGTAAAAAGTAATTATTTCCATTGTTGGGAAGTTCTGGTTGTCCATTTACATTAAAAGGTAACATACATCCAACCATGAACAATAGTTGGATGTATGTGTGTTTAAGTGGTTTGAGAAGAAGCTGCATATTCTGTTTTATTGCCAAGAATCGAAGAAGATTTCTTGAGGATTGCTGTCGATAAAGATTTTATCAATTTTAGAAAGGCCATCGCTTTTCCATAATTCAATTCTAAAGTCAATATAATTCCAGCTTACGCCGCATGGAAAATGAATGCCGGTTAATGGAACACAGCAGCACCATTTTACATCAGGATATCCCACTTCAACTCCGCCAAATAAATACCCTTTTAAAACCTCTACACTTCCTACGCTACTTACATCACTAATGGCTTGAAAATTATTGCCCCAATTAAGTGCTGCATAGGCATAATTGGTAAGATTTAATTCTACTAAATTTAATTGAGGGCGAATGTAGGGTCTGATAATATCAAATTCTCCAAAGCCGATGCTTGCAGCACCTTCGGCATACAATCCGCAATTAGCAAATGGGGTAATAAGTAGGCCGGCTTGACTTCTAGACATTTCGCCATTAATGGCAATGCCTGAAGTTCCGGTAACACCTGCTTCAAAACTTAATTCACCAATACCAATGGGCACGCTAGTAGCGATTAATGGGATATCGAGGGTTCTTTCAAATCGATCTGTTACGACAACAAAATCGCCGTCGAAACTTTTGTTTAAATCGCTTGCTCCTAATAGTTCCTGTCCTCCAATTTTTAAACTTACTTGGCGGGTATGCTTTTTGCTTGCGTTGGATTTTGCTGTATAGGTGATGCCTAAATCAAAAATATTAAAAGTTGTTTGATTGAGCTTGCCGCCCGCACTTACGCCACCGCTAACCATAAATTCAGACTGAGTTGCCGTTAAATCGGTAAATGTAGTTTGGTCAACGGGTTTTGAAATGGGCGTCGCAACTGTTTTTGAATGTAGATATCCACTTGTGTTTACTTGAAATAGCATGTCGTTTCCACCTTCCATGGATACTAATGGAAGGGTTGCATTTCTTTCAACAATTTTATTATTGCTGGTAGTTAACCCTTGTAAATTTTGGATGTTTGATTTAGATATTTGAACAGATTTACTAATTGATAAAATGGATTTGGTATAGGTGTTGCCTGTTTTTGTTATGCTAAAAGGATTGTTGCTGAGATAGCTAGCGGCCAATTGAGTGGTTAGTTTTGCAACCGGAATATATTTGGTAGTGGTTCCCGGAATGATACGGGAAGTGAACCCGGTTAAGTCTTTGAAGGTTGCAACTGATTTGTTTTTAAGTGCGGATGCTTGGCTAATTACGGTGCTTTTTACCGTTGTACTAATGCCTGCCGTTGTAGTTGGTTTGTAAAGCTTAATGGTTTTTTCATTTGCTAATGTTTTGATTTGAGTTGGGGGAACTTCAAAATCAAGAAGCGGCTTATTACTTCCGGCAACATCAGAAAAATCTAATCCTTCTAAATTTAGTTTTTTCTCAATGATACGCATCTTGGCATTATAACTGGCAACAGTAATTTTAATAGGTGATTTTTGTGCTGTTTTTCCAATTTTATCATATTTTATTTCTATTTGCATGGTGTCGGGAGCCAATTTACCATCCGGCATTTTGAGGCTAAATGCAGTTGTTTTTTTTATTGGAATTTTATTGATGTCAACCTTTGCAGTTGCTATTCGGGTTGTTTTCAAATTCGAAATTTGTGCCCTTGCATTTTGTGTCAATGCAATAAATGCTAGCATAAATAGGGGTGTGTATTTCATATTGTTTTTTTTTGAGGTTGGTTTATTTTGTCCAGCTACTTACAGTTAGATTTGTTTTTGGGAAAGGCCCGGCAATTTTTATGATATTGTCTAATATGTATTGGCCAACATCTTGCGATTGCATAATCGTTCCGTGGTTGTGTATTTCAAAGGGGCCTGTATAAAGTCGATAAAAGTTGCCCCCTGTTTTGTGATCGAAATACTCTTTGGTATTAGTGTTAAGTGTATAGCCAACAGAAGAGTTATAGCCTACAAAACCATCTGTGTCTACTTCGTTGTCACTTCCCTGAATGCAATAAATCATTGGAACAATGGTGCTGCCGCTATTTGCACAATTATAGGAGATGAAGGTGCCTTGAGCAGATTTGCTACCCCATTTTATACGATCTAAACTGTCTCTATCGCTAAGCGCAACACAACCCCAATTGAGTTGATCATTTGAAGGCATATCGATAGCATGCAATACCAGATGGGCGGCAGGTATGCCCAATATGGTTTGAATTTTTGAGTAATCCTTAATTTGTACGGTTGTGGTATTGCCGGATGTAGTTCTTTGTAAAATGTATTGCGGTATATTGCCGTATGCATCTTGTGTGATATCATTATAATAAGGGCCGGTTGGACGTCGACCACCTAAACAGTAAATGGGGATCAAGGTAGAATCGCTTCTTTTTGCCCACCTAGGGTCGCCACCTCCTCGATTGAAATTGGGCATATAATCTACATTCGACATGTTGTCACGGGCATCTCGATCTTCAAATCCGGGAAGGTTTTTTACGATGTCTGTAAAAATATTCGTATTTGCAAATGGAAGCGCAGCGCGCAATGGCGCCGGAAAAACGCTTAACATTTTAGTTTTTGCTGCGTCGGCTTTTCCAACATCTTGTTTTATGCTGATAATTTTTGCCGGTAGTGGAGATCCTTCATGTGGCGTGCTGATGGTAGTTACTGCTACCGTTCTGTTTCGAATAAAGCTCGCGGTAGTTTCATCTAATGTTTTACCATCAAATTGTAATTTGTTGGCCATAATCATACGCGTAACAATGCCGCCACCACTATGACAAACAAAGTACATGCCGCCTTCTTTTTTTGCATAGGTAGTAATAGCGTCATAGCATTTTTTTATTTCAGCGATAGCCTCTTTTGCTTGGTCCATCATATTAACTGTGCCGTCTCTGGGAATCAGCATTACATAAGTGTTTTGGTCAACAAGTTTGTAAACTTTTTGTTTGGGATCTGAATCTACATTTGAGTTGATATAAAAATCTTTTGGACTGTTTAACGCAACATTGTTTAAATTGATAATGCGCGGATAGCTGTTCGTGCCTAGGCTTCGTTCAAGTGTGGGATCTTCTGTTACACGCCCATTATAGCCGAGCATTTTTATAATAAAGGGGTAGGTGAAATAAGCTTTTACATGTTCAATGGTATTGCAATTGTAATCGCGGTCATAATAACCTGTAGTGGGAGGTGCTGTTTCAATTTTAGGGCCGGTAATGCCGTGCATTAGTACCACAATTTTAATGTTGTTTTGCGAGAAAAAATAGGGAATCTGACCTGCAATCGCCGGATTTACTTGGAGGTTGGCAACTTGGCTGCTTACGGTTTTTTGGGGAACCTGCAGTTGCGTATTTGTAGCCGGGAGTTGAGCAAGTGCTTGCTGAACAAGCAGCAGCAATGCAAATGTTATTTTGCGCATTTGATTTTGTTTTTAATGTTTAAAGTGGGATAATAAAATTGGTTATCGCATCATGCAACTGATGTTAGCGATAGGAATTATTTGTTGCGATTTGAAGTTGTTATCCAAGATTACTCTTACGCCGTAATTGACAATTACATTGCGGCTAATTCTCCAATCTCCGCCTACGGCAAGGGTATAAGGGCGAACAATATCCCATTTTACCGATTGCGCAACAATCTCCTTACCGGTAGGTGTTGTGAAGGCTGACGAAAGCGCATCAAATGGGGTTTTGGTGGTTTTGCCTTCTCTTACAAATTCTGCAAAG
>JBJOQA010000305.1:0-8096 GCA_046050225.1 Bacteroidota bacterium
GTTACTTTACCGATAGCGATACGACCCAAGAAAGAAGAATAATCAAGAGAGGTAATTTGCATTTGTAAGAAACCGTCGGTCACTGTTGGTTTTGGTACATATTTCAAAATACCGTCCATTAATGGAAGGATATCTTCAGTTGGCTCTAAACTATCGTTGAACCAACCATTTTTACCACTACCATAAAAAGTAGGGAAGTTTAATTGTTCTTCTGTTGCATCCAAGTTGAAGAATAATTCAAATACTGCATCATGTACTTCATCCGGACGACAGTTTGGCTTATCAACTTTGTTGATGATTACAATTGGATGCAAACCCAAATGCAATGCTTTTTGCAATACAAAACGGGTTTGTGGCATTGGACCTTCAAATGCATCCACCAACAACAATACGCCGTCGGCCATTTTCAATACGCGTTCAACTTCACCACCAAAGTCACTGTGACCCGGGGTATCAATCACGTTGATTTTTACGTCTTGGTAAGTAACGGCAGCGTTCTTACTAAAGATAGTAATACCTCTTTCACGTTCAAGGTCATTGCTATCCATGATTAGGTCACCGGTTTCCTGATTGTCGCGGAAAACCTTTGTGGCATGTAAAATGCGGTCAACCAGGGTAGTTTTACCGTGATCAACGTGCGCGATAATGGCGATATTTCTGATGTTCATATTCATTTTTTTAAGGTGCAAATCGATATCACTGAATACCAAGTAATCAGCAAACACTGGCTGCATCTTCTTTATTGGGTAATTCCCTGATCCAACTATTTGTTCATCCTTTGAGTTGAATCGGGTGAAACTGATGTACGAAAATGGACAAATCGGTTATTCCTACTTTCCCAATGCCGCTTTAAACGCTGATTTCCAAGTAAATCCAACAGCTGCAAAAATGGGCATCCCTTTTCAGGCCGCAAAGGTAGTGCTTTTCGGCGGTTCAACAAGGTTACGCTAGTATTAAATCCTGAAATTCGATTAGAAAATGAAGTACCTTGAAGTTGAATTGAGCAGCTTAAGCGGCACTTCATAGGCAATATCAGCTATTTTGCATTTATAATAAATTGATTTTCAATACACAAAACAACAAAACTCTAAATTTTTTTGGCATGAATCAGTCTCGCCCGTTACCGGCCCGCAAAAGAATTGCGTTGGTAGCACACGATAATAAGAAAAAAGATTTAATAGACTGGGCTACCCATAATACCATTGAATTATCGCGGCATGAACTTTTAGCAACCGGTACCACCGGAAGATTATTGGAGGCGGCACTCGACCGACCGGTTACCCGGTTATTGAGCGGTCCGCTTGGTGGCGACCAACAAATTGGCGCACTCATCGCCGAAGGAAAAATAGATGTGTTGATATTTTTTTGGGATCCCATGCAAGCACAACCTCACGACAGTGATGTAAAAGCCCTACTGCGTTTAGGCGTTGCCTGGAATATTTTAATGGCTTGCGATCGGTCAACCGCCGATTTCATTTTAACCTCGCCCTTAATGCAAGGCAATTACACGGTAATGATACCTGATTATGGTAATTATTTAGACAGAAAAGTTTAATCCTTATGAAAAAACGGCCCTTCTTATTACTGCTAATTGCGCAAATATTCGTTGTAAATTCCTTTGCGCAAGACAATGTGAATGCTTGTAAGGTTTTGGCCGACAGTTTAAAAACCAGCTATATCGGTGATTGCAAAAAAGGATTGGCGCATGGCAAGGGTGTTGCAATAGGTGCAGACTGGTATCGAGGCGAGTTTAGATATGGCTACCCAAATGGGCAAGGTGAATATCATTATAGAGACAGTAGTGTTTTTGTTGGGGAATTTTTAGAAGGACTGCGCGAAGGGAAAGGCGTTTGCCGAATGCCGCGAATAGGCATGCCCGATAGCGTATTAACCGGTTATTGGAGTGGTGATATCTATCGTGGTAAACAATACAGAAACTATAGCACCGACATTTCTAGCTTGTATGATCGTGTTGAAATATTGGCTAGTAATAATACCGGTAATCGAATTGTGTTTGAAGTTTCAACTACCTCCGGAATTCCGAATCAATCATTGCGCATAACAGAAAATGGCTATTTGCTTTCTTTGGTTGAATTAGTGGCCGTGGATGGCGGCAATAAAGTGCGCTTATTATCCAACTATGCCAGTGGGTTAAAAAATGTTTGGACCTATGAAATCGCAGAATTTCCCCTACATTTAAGAGGTAGATTTTCAGATGGAAGAACATTTAATTTAGAATTATTTAAATCAGCCAACTGGACTGTACGAATTTTTGTAAACAAATAATATTTACATGCGCCAACCCCAATTTCGTTTTTTTAAAAAATACTTTTCCTTCTTATTCATTGCACTCGCAATTCATATTTCATTAGCTGCTCAAACAGCCGACGAATTATACAAAACGAGTTTTGAGTTACTTGATAAAAAAGATTACAACAGCGCACAACAAAAAATACTTGCTGCATTAAAAATAGATAGCTCCAAGGCCGAATACTATTTTGTGCTTGCACGTGCACAAGAAGGTAAAAAAGAATACCAAGAAGCTTTCAATACGCTAACGCATGCGATTGAAATTGATCCAAAAAATTATTTGACACACGATAATCGGGGAACATTTTTACAAAAAGTAAGAGAATTTGAATTAGCCATATCAGACTATAGCAATGCCATTACCGTGGCAAAAGAAGATTCTATAATCATAGGTTTATTAGTGAATCGCTCATCTGCAAAAATTGCGGTGCGAGATTTTCAAGGCGCTTACGATGATTTGATGCGTGGGTATAAAATTGATTCAAATAATCTAGCTACCCTAAATAATCTTGCCATGATTAGCGATGAGTTAGGCAAAGGCGACGAAACACTTAAATACCTTTTTCGAGTAATTAAAATTGACCCAAAATTTGTGGGAGCCTATGCCAATATCGGTTTCAAGTATCAACTCATGGGGGATCATAAAAAAGCTTTACAATATTTCAACAAAGTTTTAGAACTCGACCCCAATGAAGCTTTGGGTTATAGCAATAGAAGTTACAGCCGGTTAAAAACCGGTGATATACAAGGTGCAATGAAAGATATTGACAAGTCGATTGAATTATACCCCGGTAATTCTTGGGCCTATCGCAACAAAGCACTCATTTATTTGCAAATGAAGCAAACAGATAAAGCTTGCGAACAAATTCTAATGGCGTTACAACAAGGATTTACCGATATGTATGGGGAAGAAGTAGAGAATTTGAAGAAAACCCATTGCACCGGCAAAGCAAAATAATTTAGCCCCAATTCTTTTCAAGTAAAACAATTAGTTATGAAAGTTTTTTTGACATTTTTTATGCTCTGTATTCTGCAATCCGGCCAAGCACAAGTAACCCGCTGGATAAAACTTAATCAAAATAATTATCAACTTTTTTACCCTGAAAATTGGAACTACGACAGCTCAAATAAAAGTGTAGCTTTCTTTCTAAAATCAAAATTGGTAAGTGATACCGACAGTTTTAGTGAGAATGTAAATTTAATTGTTCAGGATATCAGCAATTATGATTTAAACTTGGATTCGTATGCCGAATTGTCTAAAAAGCAAATCAATTCTATGATGGCTCATTCGGTTATCCTATCCGGAGAAAAAATAAAAGCGAGTGGCGGCACCTACTATCGAATTATTTTTACGGCAGAACAAGAAGGCTTGAAACTAAAGTTTATTCAACATTATTACATCAAACAAAAAAAGGCTTACGTACTAACTTTTACTTCTTTAGAAAGTACATTCGACCAATATGCTACTGTTGCGCAGCGAATTTTATCTTCTTTCTTATTAAGGTAAATGAAATAGGTTTTAAAAACATCAAGTAACTATCGTTTTAAAACAACTATTTTAAGTAGTTGTTTTTTTATGGCCCAACCAATACACCACTCCTCCAATAAAAATAATACCTAGTCCGCATAAACTAATGAACGGTTTTAAGGTAAAGCCGTAATATAAAATCCAAAGATTGATGGCAAGAAACAAAATGGGTGTAAAAGGATAGCCCCAGGTTGTATACGCTCCCTTTCGGGCTGGATATTTTTTACGAAGAATAAAAATGCCAAAGACAGTTAAACTAGTACTTAGGGTTAGAGTAAATCCAATTAAATCAATCACAATTTGAAACTGATTCACCAAAACCAAAATAGCCGCGATAAAGGATTGTGTTAGAATTGCATAAGTGGGTGCGCCATTTTTATTGAGTTTACCTAAAAAAGAGAGCGCCGGAACTTCATCTTTTAAACAGGCGCTCACCCTTGGGCCGGCAAAGGTCATGGCACTAATGGTACTCACTAATGAAATTGAAATAACTATCGCCATAATACGGCCCCCGGTTTCACCAAACATAAAACTGGCAGCTACAAAACCAACTTCAGCCTGGTTTTTCATGGCATCCGCCGGTGCGGCGTGCAAAAAAGACCAATTTAATAATACATAAACTAAAGTAACGATGCCTGTTCCGGCGATTAATGCAATAGGCAATTTTTTAGCAGGATCTTTAATTTCGCCGGCTATGTAAGAAGCCGCATTCCATCCCGTATAGGCATAAGAAACCCAGTAAAGATTCACGACAAAATATGGACTTGAAAAAATTTCTTTCCAACCTTCGGTTGACGGGCTCACATCAATGGTATGGGTAGCATGGGTATTAAAGCCAGCAACAATTAAAAAAACGATGATGCAAATATTGGCGATGGTTGCCACTTGTTGAAACTTGGAACCCAACATTACATGCCAAGCATGCAGCGCTGTAATAACCATGAGCACGCCCAAACCTGTTATAACCGCAGGCAAAACAGGAAATACGCTATGTAGATACAATCCTAATGCAATGGAAACAGCCGCAACCGGTGCCGCAAAACCAACAAAAGAAGAAACCCATCCGGCCAAAAAGCCAACAAACGGGCTAAACAATTCTTTCAAAAAATTATACTCGCCCCCATTGTTTGGAAAAGCACCCCCTAACTCACCATACACCAAAGCACCGCAAACCGCAATGATACCCCCTACTACCCACAGCATCAGCACTGCAAATAACGAGTGCATATTGCCTAATTGAAAACCTAAACTGGTATATATACCGCTTCCAATCATATTGGCAATTACCAAGGCGATGGCGGTAGAAACTCCTAATCTTCTCATACAGTGCAAATTAAAGTTGCCGGTTGAATTGAAATTAACGTTTTTCGGATTTGGTAAAGATAGTTTAGTTTTGCCGCGATACATTTGTTAGTCTATTTATTTAGTAGACTATTTTTATTCACGAAAACAAGATTAGATGACAAAGACTGTACAAGTTTTAAAAATGACATTTTTATTGCTCGCGGTGGCATTTACTGCTGTTGCGCAAGCACAAACTCAGGTATCGGGTATTGTAACCGGTAAAAACAATCAACCCCTAGCAGGTGCATCGGTTGTAGAAAAGACAGGTGGCAAAGGCACCAGCACTAATGCCAATGGACAATTTAGTATAACCGTTGCGAACAACCAATCAGTAATTGAAATATCTGCCATTGGGTATGCAACACAATTGGTTAGTGCCGGGGCTGCCGGTTCAATTCAATTAGTTGAAGAGGCCAACTCGTTAGATCCGGTAGTGGTAGTGGGCAGTCGCGCAACCCGCACAGCCTTGAAAACGGCCGTACCGGTAGACGCCATTAGTTTTAAAACTATAACACAAAGTTTACCGCAGGTAGATGTAAATCAAATACTCACCTATTTGGCGCCATCATTCCAAAGCAACCGCCAATCGGCCAGTGACGGAACCGAACATGTTGATCCGGCTTCACTTCGCGGATTAGGACCCGATCAGTTATTGGTTTTGGTAAATGGTAAACGCCGTCATAATAGCTCTTTACTTAATTACCAAGGAACTGCAGGAAATGGGTCAGTAGGAACCGATTTAAATGCCATTCCGGCCGCAGCAATTGAAAGAATTGAAGTGTTGCGCGATGGTGCTGCCGCACAATATGGTAGTGATGCCATTGCAGGTGTTATCAATATTGTTTTAAAGAAAAATGTTGATGGCTTATTGATTAATACCGGATTGGGCATAACGGGCCAAGGCGATGGCTTAAACGGCGGTTTCAATTTTAATCAGGGTATCAGTATAGGCAAACATGGTGGATACCTCAACCTAACCGGCGATTTACTATTTAGAAATAAAACCAATCGTTCACAAAACCATGATTTAATCATTTTTGACCAATCATCTTTGGGCAACTTCTTTGCATATGATTTTACCGGCGATCCGGCTGCTAGCCGTGCTTACGACGATAATATCTTAGCACAAAAAGGTTTGAAGCGTGATGATTTTAATTTTCGCATTGGTGATGCGGGTATTGAAAACGGTGCAGCTTGGGCCAACCTCAATTTACCTTTTGGCAAAAAATATCAACATGAGTTTTACGCCTTTGGCGGATTAAGTTATCGCTCGGGTAGTGGCAATGGCTTTCGTAGATTACCCAGTGAAACTAGCAATGTAAATAGCAATTTATTTCCGAATGGATTTCAGCCGGGTACGCTCAGTAAAATCATCGATGGTTCGCTTTCGTTTGGTGCCCGTTTTGCATTGGCCAATGAGTGGAAACTAGATTTGAGTAATACTTTCGGTAGTAATAGTTTTGGCTATACAGTAAACAATACCAATAATGCCAGTTTGCTAGATCAAAGTCCAACCCGTTTTGAAGCCGGTAGTCATCGTTTCATTCAAAATACGGTAAATGCTGATTTGCGCCGTTTTTTTCCAACAGTTGCGCAAGGTTTAAATTTGGCATTTGGAGCTGAATTTAGAGTAGACGGTTATCAAATTAAGGCAGGAGAAGAAGCTTCATGGCGTAACTATGCATACAGTGCGGATGGGCAAACGATTATTAACCCTTCTTTATTAGATTTTGCCGGCGGGTCGCAATCTTTTGTTGGATTTAGTCCGCGTAACGCAACCAGCCAATCACGCACGAATATTGCGGGTTTTATAGATGCCGAATTAGATGTTACTAAAGCGTTTCTGGTAACGGCTGCGGTACGTGCCGAAAACTATAGTGATTTTGGCGGAACCATCAATGGAAAATTGGCCGCTCGTTATCAAATTAGTAAAGCCATTGGAATCCGCGCAGCTGTAAGTACCGGCTTTAGAGCACCATCTTTACAACAACAATATTTTAGCTATACCAGTACAGATATTTTACCCAATGGTCAACTCGGCCAATCAGGATTTTTCCCGGTTGAAAGTAGTGTTGCCAAAAGCTTAGGTATTCAAGCTTTGAAAGAAGAAACTTCTTTGAATATCAGTGGCGGTATTACATTGAATCCTTCAAAAAATTTCAAATTAACCATTGACGGTTATGTGATTGATATCGATAATCGTATTGTGTTAAGCGGTGCATTTGGCTTTGACCCTTACGGAGATGATGATGTAGCCATCCAAACTATTTTGGAACCTTATGGTGTAAAAAGTGCACGCTTTTTCAGCAATGCGGTAGATACACGCACAAAAGGTATTGATGTGGTTGCCGAATACCATTGGGCTATTAATAAAGCACATCAATTAAATATCAGCTTGGCTGCCAACATCAATGAAAACAAAGTGAAAGATGGTTTGCATATTCCGAGCCAATTAGCAGGTAAAGAAGATATTTATTTCAGTCCGGTTGAAAAATCAATCATTGAAACCTATGCGCCAAACAAAAAAGCAACATTAGGTTTTACGCACAGTTATAAAAAATGGAACACACAATTACGCTTTACCTATTTTGGAGAAGTAACACGCAATGGCTATCCGTTTGGAAGCTTGCAAAAGCATAGTGCAAAAGTGGTTACCGACTTGAGCGTGAGTTATAAAATCACGGATAAATTTAGATTCTCGGCAGGTGCCAACAATTTGTTTAATGTTTTTCCGGATGAGCAAGTTTATGAAAACAGCTATTTCGGCGTGTTTAAATATGCACCGGTACAAATGGGTGTGAATGGTTCAATTTTCTTTGGAAGATTGAGTATTCAGTTGTAAACAATTGCATTAAATGAAAAACCTAAGGGGTTAACAACAGTTGAAATCATCAACCTTTGTTAACCCCTTTTT
>JBJOQA010000306.1:0-7175 GCA_046050225.1 Bacteroidota bacterium
ATGCCATTCCGGGTGTGTTTTGTCCTAACCCCGGCGGTGCATTTTATGCCATGGCCAAACTGCCTATTGATGATGCGGATGTTTTTTGTCAGTGGTTGCTCGAATCCTTTCATCACAACAATCAAACGGTAATGCTGGCTCCTGCAACCGGTTTTTACGGTACGCCCGGTCTTGGTAAACAAGAAGTTCGATTGGCTTATGTACTCAATGTAAATGATATCAATAGCGCCATCGATTGCTTGGAAGCCGCATTAAAAATGTATCCCGGCAAAACCAATTAACTAACCCACCCAATATAAAAAAGTGGTTGACGCTTACCATAGCATCAACCACTTTTTATTTTATCAAACTAATTACTCGGCCCAACTCATGGTATAACCGGTATTTTCTATCTCAAGCGCTTGTTTGGTTAGTTGCAGTGGCCTGAAGGTATCAACCATCACCGCCAATTCGCGCGTTTCTTTTGCACCAATGCTACGTTCCACTGCTCCCGGATGCGGACCATGCGGAATACCTGCCGGATGTAACGTAATCATACCGCGGGTTACATGCTTGCGGCTCATAAAATCGCCATCAACATAATATAACACTTCATCGCTATCAATATTGCTATGATTATACGGCGCCGGAATAGCATCCGGATGATAATCGTACAAGCGCGGCACAAACGAACATACTACAAACGCATTCGTTTCAAAAGTTTGATGAATAGGTGGCGGTAAATGCACCCTACCGGTTATCGGTTCAAAATCATGAATGGAAAAAATATACGGATAACAACAACCATCCCAACCCACCACATCAAATGGATGGGTACCATAATGCAAGCCGTACATCATCCCCTTCTTCTTCGTTTTAATTAAAAAATCGCCCTTTTCATCAATGGTTTGTAAATTCTCAGGTTTACGAATATCGCGCTCGCAAAATGGCGAATGCTCCATCAATTGACCGTAATGGCTCATATATCTTTTAGGAAATCGCATCGGCGAAAACGATTCTACAATAAACAACCGATTACTATCCGTATCAAATTCTATTTGATAAATCGTTCCGCGCGGAATCATGATATAATCCCCATAACTAAAGGGCAATTCGCCGTACTGCGTTTTTACCTTTCCGGTGCCTTCATGCACAAAAATCATTTCATCGCCATCGGCATTTTTATAAAAATAATCGGTCATGCTTTGCATCGGCGCAGCCAATACAATATGACAATCACTATTCACCAACACCGGAATTCTGCTATCTAAATAATCCGCAATTCGTGGTGCTTTAAAGCCTTCAAAACAACGATGCTGCAGCATTTTCTCTTCCGCAACTTGCGGACTCACATCTTTTTGCGGCTCAGTTTTAGTGATTAATGTGGGCGGATGACAATGATACAATAACGAATAATCATCACTAAATCCTTCGGTTGAAAATAATTGTTCGCTATACAGTCCCCCATCGGGTTTACGATACTGTGTATGGCGTTTATGCGGGATGGTTCCCAACGAATAATAATGTGGCATAATAATAAATTGAATAATTAATTTTTGGGTTACCGGCGGTGGTAACGCGGGGCAGCTTCGGTGGCGTCGCACACTTGTACGGTATCACTTTACGCAGCAATACTCATTTTTTACAAACAAAATTGCGAAAGGGCAAGTGTAGACAACAGAAAAATATATTTCCATTTCCTTTTGTCAATCCAATAAGTGAAATTGCGGAAGAATAGCATGGTAGCTACATCGTTTAGAAATCTAAAGTACTAAAAAATATTTCGCTTGACAAAAATCGGACTTATTTCAGATACGCATCATTACCTCGACCCGATGGTTTTTGAGCATTTTATCGATTGTGATGAAATTTGGCATGCCGGCGATGTGGGCACCACCATCATAACTGATGATCTAAAAAAATTCAGGCCGCTACGTTGTGTTTACGGCAATATCGATGGCACCGATGTACGTTCGCAATATCCTGAGTCGCTTGTTTTCACATGCGAAAAGGTTAAAGTAATGATGCGCCATATTGGCGGCTATCCACCCAAATACAATATCGAAACTCGAAAACAATTACAGATACATCGGCCCAACCTCTTTATTGCCGGCCATTCGCATATTTTAAAAGTAATGTTCGATCCTGCATTGCAGTGCTTACACATGAATCCCGGCGCAGCCGGAAAACATGGCTGGCATAAGGTTCGAACCCTAATTCGCTTCGTTATTGACGGCAGTAATATGAAGGATTGTGAAGTAATTGAATTAGACTAATTTCTATGTAAGCTTCAACGAAAACAGGGTTTGAATCGGTTAGATCCAAACCCTGTTGCGATAATTAAAAACAATAAATCGGTATTTATTCTACCCAATCAGCAATAAAAATATTGGTATCTCTGGTACCACCATTATTACGATTACTGCAGAAGATAATTTTTTTACCATCCGGGCTAAACATTGGAAAAGCGTCGAATCCTCTATCGCGACTAATTTTTGTAAGGTTAGTTCCATCTTCATTCATGGTATAAAGATTAAATGGAAAACCGCGCTTATATTCATGGTTACTAGCAAAAATAATACGCTTGCTATCCGGCATGTAAGCGGGCGCCCAATTGGCTTGTCCGTAACTACTTACCTGACGTGCATTACCTCCATCTACATCCGAAACCCATACTTCCATATTGGTAGGCGCAACCAAACCTTCGGCCAATAGTGATTTATATTCTGCAATTTCAGCATCAGTTTTGGGTCTACTCGCACGCCAAATCAGTTTTTTACCATCCGGACTAAACCAAGCACCACCATCATAACCCAACAAATTGGTTACTTGCTTTTCTTTCCCGGATTTTAAATCCATGATGTATAAATCAATATCTCCATTTTTGGTACTGGTGTAAATCATTTTTTTACCATCGGGCGACAAAGTTGCTTCAGCGTCATAACCCTTTGCGGTAGTAAGTTGTTTAACAATTTTACCATCTAAATCGGCCATAAAAATATCATAGCTATCGTATAGCGGCCAGATATACTTGTTACCGTATTTTTTACGATCGGGTACCGGCGGGCAAGTATCGGCACCTAAATGGGTAGAAGCGTAAATAACATGTTTTCCATCGGCCGTAAAGGTACCACAGGTGGTACGTCCCTTTCCGGAGCTTATTAGTTTAGGTTCAAATTTCTCATCTGCACTAGTTGGCAATTTGGCAATAAACATTTGATCGCAAACAATTCCTTCTTTAGGATTTGTTTTTTGAAAAATGATGTATTTACCGTCAAAACTGAAATAAGCTTCAGCATTATCGCCGCCAAAAGTTAACTGACGAACATTGGCAAAATGCTTTTCTCCTGCAAACTGTATAGAATCGTTAGTAGGTTGGCTACCATGCTGAGCTATGGCACCAAGTGTAAGGAGGGCTAGCAAAATCGAAAAAGACAAAGGCAATCTAAAATTCTTCATTCGTATATATTTTCAGCAAATTTACGTAGAACTGCTACAATCAATTGTCAGATGATTGTAATAAGTCAAAATTTCTATAAATAGCGCCATAATTGACAACAGCGGTCAAAATTGTTTAACCGCCAAATTGGTGTTACTTTTGCGACGCAAATTATACACATGAAAAAATGGTTATTGGTTTTTATTTTGGCCACGGCATTTATTGCCTGTAAATCAAAGAAAGATGCAGCAACAGCAGCATTAGATGATGCGTCTATGCCGGCCGACGAGCGCAAAATTCGTTTAGAGATTATTCAATATCCCGATTCGATGGAGTTGAAACAAAATCTGATTAAATATTTCGTAGACAACGGTAACTACGGTACGGCCATAGCGGAAACCGATAATTTAATTCGTAAAGACAGTACCAATGGCCAATTATGGTATATCAAAGCCATGCTATTGTCGCGCAACCAAGATACCGCAAAAGCTATAACCGCATGGGAACAAGTTATTCGATATGATCCGCGACCTGAAAATTTAATTGCATTGGGCACTTTGTATGCCTTTACCAAAAATCCGTTAGCAGTTACCATGTCGGATATTTTAAGTGGTACCCCCAATAATATGGCTCGATCTCAAGCCCTCTTTATCAAGGGTTTATACTTTAGTAATATTGGCGACCATGTAACTGCAGTTGCGATTTTTGAAGAATGTTTAAAACTGGATTACAATAACTTATTTGCCTATCGCGAAAAGGCCATTAGTTTATATGAATTAGGCCAATATTTAGAAGCTTTGAAGGTATTAGAGCTTTCTATCAATATCAGCAAAACCAATGAGGAAAATTTTTATTGGGCAGGGCGCTGTTTTGAAAAACTAAACCGAAAAGAAGAAGCCATTCAAAATTATGAAATGGCATTGCAACTAGCCCCTGATTATATAGAAGCTAAAGACGCACTCGCCAAATTGGGTGTTAAATTGTAAATCAACAAAATATCAAGCAATGGCCATTATCGCTCCATCCTTATTATCGGCAAACTTTCTCGACCTTCAATCAGATTGTAATATGCTTAATCAAAGTGAAGCCGATTGGTATCATTTAGATGTAATGGATGGCCGATTTGTGCCGAACATCAGTTTTGGCCCCATGTTGATTGAATTTTTTAGAAAAGCCACCAACAAAACCTGCGATGTTCATTTAATGATTGAAGAGCCCGAAAAATATGCCGTTGCCTTTAAGCAAGCCGGTGCCGATATTTTAACTGTTCATTACGAAGCATGCAATCATCTGCATCGCAATATTCAACAAATAAAATCATTAGGTATGAAAGCGGGTGTGGCACTCAATCCGCATACGCCTGTTGGTTTATTGAAAGATTTAATTAACGATATTGATTTAGTATGTATCATGAGCGTCAATCCTGGCTTTGGCGGACAAAAATTTATTCCTCAAACCCTAAGCCGTATCGCCGAATTAAAAGCTTTAATTCATCAACAAAACGCATCTACACTTATTGAAATTGATGGCGGCGTAACGCTTGATAATGCCGGCGCCATTTTAGAAGCAGGTGCCGATGTGCTAGTAGCTGGTAATACTGTTTTTAAATCCGTAGATCCTTTAGCCACTATATCAAAGTTGAAAGCCCTATAATTTACGATACATTTGTTCTAACACGCTTAAGTTCTTAGCTACCCAGCTTACCGATTTATCGCGCGACCAAATATAGCGTTTACCAATAATGCTCTCCATCATTTTGTATGCCTCCAATGCTTGTTCTTTATTATAAAAACAATCAAACCAATTGGGCGGCAAATCCTTTTCTTTAATCATGAATATACCGCCGGCATACCATTTTAAACAGGTAGGAAAACCATAGAAAGAAATCCGTTTTTCATCATTCCCCAAATTATCGCGATAGAACAAAATATGAAACCAAATAAATTGTTTCAATCTTGCACGCACCTGCTCGCTGGTTTCTTTTTGGGAAGGACGAATTCGCCATAGATTGTTTTCATAACTATATGGGTCATCTTTTACTTGCAGATACTGCTTTCCATTTGAAATAAATTTATCCCTTTCATCCGGCAGTGCCCCTTGCTTAATCAATATAAGCTGTTGCGGCCCTAATCCGGCTACATGATGCACCAACTTTTTTCCATTATTATAGGTTAATTCCAAATTTTTCTCTGCCTCCAATAGTTTCCAAGTACCCATCAATATTTCATTACGAGGTTGTTCCACAAAATGATGGTCTTTAGATAAAAATAAACTTCTAAACGGCATGTTTCCGGTTGGCTCACTAGAAGCCTCCAACACAATCACATCATTCTCTAAAACCCAGCTCTGTGCCAGCATCTCTTCCATGCTCGCCTTAGATGATACCGCCGTCATCAAACGTGCATATTGCTGCTTATCTTTCAGTATTTTGCTACTGTCTTCTGCAGTTGTTGCAACTGCAGTATCCGATTTTGCAGTTTCCGACTGATTGCAACTTTGCAAGAGTAAACAACCAAAAAAAGCAAACAACAAGAGATTTTTAAGTTTCATCTGACCTTATTTTGCTCGAAAGTATTATAGTTTTTCATATTTACTTCAAAAAATCAACGCTTTTTATCCTTTCAAAAAAATTAAAATTTAGGCTCCCTGTTCGGCCTACAACCGTATCAACCAATGTAAAAAAACTTTACCTTCATTCAATGAGAGCAGGCTTGGCAATTTTATTAGCTTTTTTTATTTTACCATCCATCGCACAGCGTAAAACAGCAACTATTAGCGGAATTGTAACCGACGATGCCGGGAAACCAATTCAAAGAGCCTCTATCGTAATTTTAGGTAAAACAAAAGGCGAATTAGCAAACGACAGTGGTCGTTTTCGCATTGTGGTTCCCGCCGAAAAATCATTAGCCCTTGTTTTTAGTGCAACAGGCTTTTTCGACTTCCAAAAAAACTTTTTCTTAAGTAATCAAGAAGAAGAAATGGTAACCATCCAATTACAATCTAACAGCAAAACACTTACTACGGTTGTTGTTACTGCCGACCAACGTGAAAGAACCGAATTAGGACTCACCAAAATCAATCCAAAATCTGCCTTGGTTTTACCCAGCACCATTGGTGGTGTAGAAGGCCTAATTAAAACCTTAGTAGGCAGCAATAATGAGCTAACTTCTCAATATAGTGTAAGAGGTGGTAACTACGATGAGAATCTAATTTATATTAACGATTTTGAAATTTTTCGTCCCTATTTAGTAAGAAGCGGCCAACAAGAAGGACTCAGTTTTATCAACCCCGAAATGGCCAAAAATGTAAATTTTTATAACGGTGGGTTTCAGGCGCGCTACGGCGATAAAATGAGTAGCGTACTCGATATTCAATATAAAAAGCCAAAGTCGTTCGGCGGTTCTGCTTACGTGAGTTTATTAGAGCAGGGTTTTCATTTGGAAGGTGCCGCCAAACAAGAAAAAATTAGTTATTTAATTGGTGTAAGAAATAGAAGCAACCGCAACCTTTTAAGTACCCAAGAAGTAAAGGGCGCCTATATCCCCTCCTCTTCAGATGTGCAAGGCTATATCACCTATAAGTTGAATTCTAAGTGGACGCTTGAAATTTTAGGTAATTATTCTAGCAGTAGATTTAGTATGGTGCCCGAATCGGCCAAAAGAACCTCCTCGGTGTTTAGTCCGTTTTTTACCTCCAATTTGGGATTGGACATCTTTTTTGAAGGACAGGAAAGAGATGGTTATACAACCAATTTCTT
>JBJOQA010000307.1:0-4953 GCA_046050225.1 Bacteroidota bacterium
ATCGAGGTGCGCATAAATGGTATTGATGGTTTTACCCTTTAACGGAGGTAAAATTTCGAAGGATACCAAGGTGTCGGTAGCTTGCTTGATATGTTCGGTTACTTTCATAATTGTGCTTTGAAGGTTAAGTGGCAGCCTCGTTGTTTCAAATATTGCAGCGCAACTTTGAATAAAAATGACTGCGAATATAAACCCAATTTGCCTTATTTGTATACAAAATCAATAGGGTTATTGTTTGGGGTGCCGGGTTTTGAATACGTTAAATTCTGCAAGTCTACCGCAATATCCACCCGATTCACCTATTTTTGGCTTAAAATTATTCAGGTGAGTTTAACCATTCAAACCAAAGATCTGGTAAAAATTTACGGTAGTAGAACCGTGGTAAACAACGTATCGTTTCATGTTAATCAGGGCGAAATTGTTGGTTTACTAGGCCCTAACGGTGCCGGTAAAACCACCTCGTTTTATCAGGTAGTAGGTTTAGTAAAACCCGATGCCGGCGAAGTTTTTTTGAATGACGAAAATATTACCAAACTGCCGATGTACAAAAGGGCGCAAATGGGTATTGGATATTTGCCCCAAGAAGCCAGTGTGTTTAGAAAATTGTCGGTAGAAGATAATATTGCGGCGGTTTTGGAAATGACCAAAATGACCAAGGCTGAGCAAAAAGATAAATTAGAGAGTTTATTGAATGAGTTTCGCTTGCAAAAAGTGCGCAAGAACAATGGCGATTCGTTGAGCGGGGGCGAGCGTCGTAGAACCGAAATTGCTCGGGCATTAGCGGTTGACCCTAAGTTTTTCTTATTGGATGAACCTTTTGCCGGGGTTGATCCAATTGCCGTAGAGGATATTCAAGAAATTATTGCCAAACTACGTCTCAAAAATATCGGGATCTTAATCACCGACCACAATGTAAATGAAACCCTGTCTATTTGTGATCGTGCTTATTTACTAATCGATGGCAAAATTTTCAAACATGGCACTGCCGAAGAATTAGCCGGCGATGAGCAAGTACGTCGTTTGTATTTGGGCCGCAACTTTGAGTTGAAACGTAAAGACTATTTGCACGAAGAGGCCGAGGAAGCCGCAGCTCGGGAGGCAAATTAGCCCAAGCAAGGGTGATTAACCCTTAAAATTGGGATTTCCTTTCCATCTTTGCTGCCAATTGTGTATTTTGCCATGCACAATGAAACTGCTTTCCACTGTTATATCCAAAATTGCGAGAATGCGTTTGTGGCGCATGCATCACTGGAGCAACCATCCGGTATCCGCTCAGCGGGATGTTTTGCAAAATTTGGTAACAGCCGCACAATACACCGAATTTGGTAAGAAGTATAATTTTTCCAAGCTATTTAGTTTAAAAGAGTTTAAAAAAAGAGTTCCCATTCACGAATACGAGGACGTAAAACCCTATATCCAGCGCATGATGCAGGGCGAAGAAAATGTGCTCTGTAATACCCCAATTCGCTGGTTTGCCAAAAGCAGCGGTACTACTTCCGATAAAAGCAAGTTTATTCCAATTAGTGAAGAAAGTCTGTACGACAACCATTTTCAGGCAAGTAAAGATGTTCTTAGCAGCTACTATAAAAATTTTCCTTCCAGCGATTTACTTACCGGAAAAGGTTTGGTGGTGGGCGGATCGCATCAAATTAGTCCGGTTAACGATAATTTAGACATCCAATATGGCGATCTAAGCGCCATTTTAATGCAGAATTCGCCCTTTTATGGTCAATGGTTGCGTACTCCCGAATTGAGTATTGCTTTGCTCGATGAGTGGGAAAACAAAATTGAACAATTGGCGCAAACCACGGCTGACGAAAATGTAACATCCTTGGCCGGTGTGCCTACTTGGACGATTCTCTTGCTCAAACGAATTTTAGAAATTAAAGGTAAAAAAACGATTCATGAGGTTTGGCCGAATTTAGAATTGTATATAACCGGCGGGGTTTCTTTTGTGCCCTATCGAGAGCAGTTTGATCGGTTGATTGGCGGCAAAATCAACTATTTGGAGATTTATAATGCCAGTGAGGGATTTTTTGCGGGTCAAGAAAAACCCGAAGATGATGGCATGTTATTGTACACCGAACATGGTATTTTTTATGAATTTTTGCCGGTTGAAGAATATGGTAAACCACATCCCAAAACAGTAGGTTTATCGCATGTTCAAATTGGAAAAAACTATGCTTTGGTAATTAGTACCACCGGAGGTTTATGGCGTTACTTGGTGGGAGATACCGTTCAATTTACTTCATTGAATCCCTATCGAATTAAAGTGAGCGGGCGAATTAAGCACTATATCAATGCATTTGGTGAAGAAGTAATTGTAGATAATTCGGATTATGCCATTGCCGTAGCCTGCGAGCAAACCGGGGCAGTAGTGATTGATTATACGGCAGCGCCTGTTTATTTTAGTGAGGGCGCCAATGGCACGCACGAATGGTTAATTGAATTTGATAACCCTCCGGCTAGTTTGGATGAATTTGTTCAAATTTTAGATCAGGCTTTAAAATCTTGTAATAGCGATTATGAAGCTAAACGACATCGTGATTTAGCGTTGCGATTGCCCCTTGTAAAAGTAATGCCAAACGGTGCATTCAATAAATGGCTCAAGCATCGCGGCAAGTTAGGCGGACAACATAAAGTACCTCGGTTAAGTAACGAACGAACCATTTTAGAAGAAGTGTTGCAGGTAAACAATATGGCCTAAAAAGGGTAACTGCCTAAAATGAATTAATTTTGCTTCCCCCGAAGGGGATATTAATATTTGAAAAGTAACAACAACTGATATGAGTAAATTATTAGCAGGAAAAACTGCCATTGTAACCGGTGCCGCCAGAGGGATTGGTGAAGGCGTTGCGCTTAAATTAGCTGAACATGGATGCAATGTAGCATTCACCTATATAAGTGATAGTAGTGCTGCAAAGGCAGCTGCGCTGGAAGAAAAATTATTAGCCTTTGGTGTTAAAGCCAAAGCCTATCAAAGTAATGCAGGTGATTTTGCCGCTTGCGAAACCTTGGTTAACGATGTATTGAAAGAATTTGGAACAGTGGATATTTGTGTTAACAATGCCGGTATTTCAAAAGATAATTTGTTATTGCGCATGACTCCTGAACAATGGGATGATGTAATGCAAATTAACCTGAAAAGTGTTTTTAACATGACGAAACAAGTGATTCGTCCGATGATGAAAGCAAAATCAGGTAGCATCATCAATATGAGCAGCGTTATAGGCGAAATGGGCAATGCGGGCCAAAGTAGTTATGCTGCTAGTAAGGCCGGCGTTATCGGTTTTACCAAAAGCGTAGCTAAAGAATTAGGTAGCAGAAATATTCGTTGCAATGCTATTGCTCCGGGTTTTATCGAAACAGATATGACCAGCTATTTACAGGACGGAAATGCTGCTGATAAATACAAAGCAGGTATTCCTCTAGGGCGTTTTGGCACGGCAGAAGATATAGCTAATGTAGTGTTGTTTTTGGCAAGCGATATGGGTAGTTATGTAACCGGACAGGTAATTAGCACCTGCGGTGGATTAAATATCTAAGTATAAAAAATGAAATTGGTAAGCTCGACCATTAGTCGAGCTTATTTTATTTGTTGTATTAAGAACCAATAGAGCGGAATACCGATAGTAATATTAAACGGAAAACTAACACCCAATGCCATCGGAACGTATAGGCCCGGATCGGCTTTTGGTGCCGCTAAGCGCAATGCTGCGGGTACGGCAATATAGGAGCCGCTTGCAGCCAATATGGTAAGCATGAAACGATTGCCGGCTTCCATCCCCAATGGTGCTGTAATAAGGATGGTTATAATTCCATTGATAATCGGAATAATTAAGGCTGCAATGGTTACGTACCAGCCATAATTGCGAAATGCCCGAAATCTACTAGCTGCTAACATGCCCATTTCGAGCAGAAATACAGCGAGAAATCCTTTAAAAATATCAGATGTAAATGGCTTGATGCCTTCGGCTTGCTTGGAGTCGGCAATGCAACCAATCACCAAACTACCCATAATCATGAGAACGGAACCGTTTGTTAATGATTCGCGCACAATATGTGAGATTCCGGTTGATTGTTTGCCCGTCTTTTTTTCGCCCGATCTTATCAGCATAACGCCAATAATAATGGCCGGCGCTTCCATTAATGCCATTGCCGCAACCATATGACCGCCAAAATCAATCTTCACACTTTCTAAAAAAGCCGCCGCAGAAATAAAGGTTACTGCACTTACTGAGCCATAGGTAGCCGCAACGGCACCGGCATCTACACGACCTAATCTTTTTTTAAGAAAATAAAAAACATAAAGCGGAATGGTAGCAGCTAATAAAATGGCTAATAAAAGTGTAATTACTATTTCTTTATTAAAGCCACTATGTTGTAACTCTTGACCCCCCTTAAAACCAATAGAAAATAATAAATACAAAGCAATAAATCGGGCAGTTGATTCCGGAATACTCAAATCGCTTTTCACCAAATTGGCAATGACGCCCAAAAGAAAAAACAATAAAGTGGGGTTGGTGATATTGCTAATTAAGATTTCGCTTTGCATGAACAGTATTTTTTATTGATACAAATAGAGATGATTTTTGTTTTTTAAATGAAAGGATTGTTTGTAGGGCAACCATTTGCCGTAGCAAAAATAAGTTGGCAAAAAGTAAATAAGTAATCATATACAGGGTTCAAGACTGAAATAATAAAAAAATGTTAAAGCCCTATATTCATCTCCGAAAAATTTCGTAATTCAAAAAATACCCCTATTTTTGATCTACTAAAATCTTCGTACATAAAATAAACCATCATGAAAAGGATTATTGTAACAACGGCATTATTGTTAGCGGCAACACCACTTACCTTGTTGGCGCAGGATCAACCAAAAAAAGAAAAGAAGTCGGAAGAAATTATTATTCGTAAAGACGGGGATAAAGAAATGACTTTAAAAGTGGAAGT
>JBJOQA010000308.1:0-5375 GCA_046050225.1 Bacteroidota bacterium
ATAGCAAAATCTGCAAGGATGAGTAATAATAGAAAAATACTCAGTTTTAAAACAAAGTAGGGGATTCCTTTTTTTTCAGCCAATCCTTTTAAACTTGTTTGCATATATAGATTGATTAAAATTGTCGATAAATAAATTGTCCGCCATCAAAAACACCTGCCAATAAGATGATGAGCACCAATAGGATGAAATAGGCATTTCTAACAAGCCAATTGGGATGGGCTGAAACCTGAAACCAATGGCTGAAGTATTCGCGTTTCGTTTCCACTGCAACTAAAAATCCGATACCTAAAATTGAGAATAGAAATACGGTGGTATCTGCTACAAATAAACTTCCTTTTTGTGTCACAATTCCTTTTAATATGCCCAATGCTTCACTTACGGTTGCAGCTCTAAAAAACGTCAGGGAAATCATGAAGTAAAAAAAAGTAAAGGCGATGCCGGCCGCATTGTTTACAGAAACCGGTATTTTTTTGCGCAGATTTTTTCTGAACTTTTTGGTGTAAAATTCAATTGCCAAAATAATGCCTTGCAAGGTGCCGAATACAATAAATGTCCAATTTGCACCATGCCAAAAGCCAAGCGTAACAAAGGTTACGAAGGAGGCATAAACGATGGCTGTATTACCCCAGTTACGTCGATTGATAGCAATGGGTGTAAAGAAATAATCGGCAAACCAGGTAGACAAAGAAATATGCCACTTGCGCCAAAATTCAGTAACAGATTTTGCAAAAAATGGCCGATTAAAGTTATCCATCAATTTGATACCAAAACAACGCGAAATACCTAGAGCCATGTCGGTATAACCCGAAAAATCGGCATACATCTGAAACACATAAAAAATACAAGCTGCCAATATCGACAAACCTGAGTGATGACTGGTATTCTCAAATATGCTTCCAATGTATATCCCTAAACGATCGGCAATGACCAACTTTTTAAACATACCCCATACTACTAGCTTTAAGCCTGCGCTTAAGTTATCATAGTTGAATGTTTGCGGTGTTTTTAATTGTGGAATAACTTGGTGTGCGCGTTCAACCGGTCCTGAAATAACCTTTGGGAAGTACAATAAAAAAGTTGCTAAATAAGCGATGCTTTCTTCTGCCGGTTGATTGCCTCTTTTAATCTCTAATAAATATCCAATAGATTGGAAAGTGATATAAGAAATGCCTAATGGTGCTGCAATTTGCAGTAATAAATTATTGTGTATAAGTTGATCTGATGACCTATTCCAATTTAATAAGTCCACAACAGTGTTGCCAAAGAAATTAAAATATTTAAAGAATACTAAAAGGCCAATATTGACCAATAAGGTTGCAATAAATATTTGTTGTGCTTTTTTCTCTTGGGCTTGAACGGCAGCAATTGCCTTTCCGCCGTAATACGTAACCAAAGTTATTAGTAATGGAATTAGTACCATCGATGGACTGCTAAACCAATAAAAAAGCGTAGATGCCAGCAATAATACAACCCATCTAAAGGTTGCGGGAACTATATAATAAAGTGTAATGACTCCTGTAAAGAAAAACAGGAAATGCAGCGAGTTAAATACCATAAAGCCGATTTTGGTTAACTAAATTTAGTTAATAGCGGAAGCAAAATTAATCAAAATGAAATTCGTTGTTTAAACTTTGTTTTTTGTTTAAACACCCTTTGCGCCTATGCTGACAATCATTTCGCCTACATTTTTCCACTTTTGAATTTCGGCTGCCGTGAACTTGATTTTGAATTGTTTTTCAATAGCAACGACTAATTGAATATGGGTTAACGAATCCCAACCTTCAACATCATCTGCCGTGCTATTTTCATTGATTACAATAGCATCGTCATCTGCTACATCACGTAATATTTCTTGAATACTGTTTAAAATTTGCGTGTTATCCATTTTATATTGCTTGGGGGGTTATAAAGCATTTTTTGTTTTCGTAATTGGTTACATCTAATATCCAAAAATTATTTTCGGCCGTAAACTGTAAATTTTTATAATGATCTTTTACCATCTCGTTTTTTGAGGTAGCAATATATTCACCTTTTAAATAGTTGTATCCATTAGCTTGCGCAAATTCGGCAATATAATTGGTTACAAAATTTTCCATAGTACGTTTCAACACTCTGCAACTCATAAACCAAGTATCAATAAACAAGGTACTATTGTTTTCTTTTTTGAGAATGATGACGCAAATCAGGCCATTATCGCCAAATTTATCTTCTAGCGTAAACGAAAAGGTATAATGTTGATCGGATGCACCAAGTGCTGCAATCTCCTCTTCCGTATATCTAACGGTTCGCAAATTGAATTGATTTGAACGTTGCGACAATTGCGAAACTCGTGGCGTATTAAAATTGTTAAATGCAGATACTTTCGACACCATTTGCAAGCTTTCTAAAAATTCATCTTCATTAGTGAAGCGTTGTTGCAGCGCAGTTCTTGCGGCTTCAACTTGGTACTGTTGCGTTCTGCCTGCATCTTCTTCAGAATAGGAAATGGTTTCAAATAGATTTTGTTGGTATAAAAATTCCAAATATTCTGCAGGATCTTCCGGCAGTTCAGGAACAGAAATACCCGGTATGTTTTCTCTGACCAAATTTCTTTCAAATGGATTGTCATCAAGAAATACCATCGAGTCAAATCCTATATTTAAAATCCGTTGTATATGGCGAATATTGTCGGCCTTATTTTCCCAGTTGGCTACAAATACGGCAATATCTGTTAAGCGCAATACCATATCCGGATGTTTCTCAAAGGGCTCCCTTGCAACATGATCGGTGTTTTTGCTACATACCGCCACTATGATTCCGCGATTTTTTAATTTTTTCACCCAATATTGAAACTCGGTAAATGCTTTACCAATGCCTAAACTTCCAATTTGGATATTTTCTATTCCATCATCTCCAATAATTCCACCCCAGGTGGTATTGTCTAAATCCAAAATCACGCATTTCCTTAATCTGCCATACATCGCCCCAATGATTTGTGTTGCCTGTAAAGCTACTACGGGTAAAATATCAATGCTTAAAACCATTTCTGTATTGATGTACATACTTGGTTGAAAGCAGATAGATTTGCCATATTGATTTTGGATGGAAGATAGGTCCAGCAAGAAGAAACCTTTGTCTTGAATAGCCAATTGCATCAACCATTGATTTAATTGGCGAATTTGGAAAAGAAATGAGCTTTCTTGTTTAGTTGCAAAATTTCCGAATACGGCATCATTAATTTCTGTATGGTTAAAATAAATAATACGTGCATTGCTTTGTGATCGCAAATTTGAAAGTAAATGCTGAACCGTATCAAAATGTTGCTGTGCAAAGCCAATTTGTTGTGCCGTACTTTGCTTATTGTATTTGCCTAATAATTTGTGGCTGCTGTAATATAATAGAATTACATCCGGTTGAAATTGATATAATTCCGATTCCGGATCTAATATTTGGCGTTCAATTTGATTGAAATCAGCCTCAAATATTTGTAAGTCTAATCCTTCATTATATCCCGTTCCCCTTATTGCTTGTGCTAAAAATTGGGTTGCCGAATCGCCCAAAATGGCAACCTTTATCGATTGAAAGGAACTGAAGTCTTTTTTAAGATTCTTTTTGAGCTGTAAAAATGTTTGCATTTGCTTTAAAAGGTCATGGTACAGCAACTTCCCGAATACAACAATAGGCTGCTTCGTGTTAAACTGCAAAAGTAATATTTACTAAAACGAATTTGCTTGCATTTTAGTATTAATGATTGTAATTCAATTAGTAATGTAAATAAAAAAACGACGATTTTCAATTTATTCCCCCAAAAAGAACCATGATTTTAAAGTAAATGCTTATTTGAAATGATTCAAAGCGAATGAAAATGAAACGCTTATACCACCTTGATTGTATATTTGCCTTGATTTATTAACATTATATGCCCCCGGCGTTTTCGAAAATCTAACATTTTTTAAAAGGTTGGATTTGTCGGACCAAACAAACAAATTAAATTTAATTGACACATGAAGCAAATTGCGCTTTTCGTATTTTTTGTGTTAGCGGTGCCTCGGTTTATTCAATCTCAAAATCTACATTTTGTTGCCTTTGGTGGAGTAACAAATTATATGGGTGACTTACAGTCCAAAAAATTTACAACCAGTTTTTTGAAACCGGCTTATGCGGCAGGGGTACTATATGAGGTAACGGATAAACTTTTTATTCGTGCCCAACTGATGTCAACTGCAGTTGCTGCAGATGATTTTGGCGGCCCAAACAATAATAGAAATTTAAGTTTTGCTTCCAATATATTAGAAGGTCATTTGGGTATAGAATATGATATTTTGAATAATTATAATTATGCATGCGTGCCCTATCTTTTTATGGGAGTGGGGGCATTTCATTTTGATCCTACCACTATTGATGCTAGCGGCACCAAAGTTAGGTTACAACCGTTGGGTACCGAAGGGCAGGGCTTTTATTTGGGTAGAAAAAAATATAGTTTAACCCAAGTGGTTTTTCCTGTTGGAGGTGGTTTGAAGTTTGCCATCAATGATGATATTAGAATTCGTTTAGAAGCAGGCCTACGTGTTTTATTAACCGATTATTTGGATGATGTTAGTACAACCTATGCCGATAGAAATGCTTTATTGCAAAATAATGGCAGTAAAGCGCTCGAACTTGCCTACCGAGGAGATGAATTAACCAATAGCACTGCTTATCCGGCTGCAGAAACCCGCAGAGGAAATCCGGATATTAAAGATTTTTATTACACGGGAGGTATCGGAATTAGCTTTCGTATTGGTTCCGGTGAAGGAGGAGGTAGCCGCGGTGGAAAAGGACAATTAGGTTGTCCTACCAACATTTATTAATAGCAGTATTCCATTTTTTTACATTTTTGCAGCTTTGCAGAATATAATCCTGCTTTTGCAGATTCAATTATTATTTGAGTTTTTACTGATGTAGCTTCATCTCATAAACTCAAATAATGACGGAGTATATTGTAGAAACCCAAGGCCTCTATTACCAATTTAATCAGCAACAGCAAATTTTAAAGCAAATTTCCCTCCAGGTGCCTGCCGGGGCAATTTATGGTTTTTTGGGACCGAACGGAGCCGGCAAAACAACAACGATAAGGCTATTGCTGGGTTTGCTTAAGAAACAAAAGGGAGAGATATTTATTTTCGGGAAATCGTTTGAGCAAAATAGATTAGCAATTCTTCAACAAGTAGGAGCGCTTATTGAAACCCCTTCAATTTATAGTCATTTAACCGCTAAAGAAAATTTACGCTTACTGCAAAACGTTTATCGCTGCCCGCCATCTAGAATTGAAGAAGTTTTAAAATTGGTTGGATTAGACAAAACCGGTAGCAAAACAGCCGGTAATTTTTCGCTAGGGATGAAACAACGTTTAG
>JBJOQA010000309.1:0-2620 GCA_046050225.1 Bacteroidota bacterium
ATTACATGGGCAATTCATTATTTCAAATTGCATTGTACACCTTAATTGCGGCTTTTGTATTGGCTACGCTATTTACTTGGTTGCGCGCGTCAAAAACGAAAACGGCAATTTGGGGAACCGCATCTCGTCGTTTATTGATTAACGTGAGCATTCCGATGATTGTTGGGGGTTTATATATTTTACGTTTAATCGATAGTGGCAATGTTGGGTTGATTGCACCGGGATGCCTTATTTTTTACGGATTAGCCTTGGTAAATGCATCTAAATATACATTGGGTGAGATTCGCTTTTTAGGATACGGACAATTAATTTTAGGCTGCATTAATTTGATGTATCCCGGTTACGGTATTTATTTTTGGGCTGCCGGATTTGGCATTTTACATATTGTGTATGGTGCCATTATGTGGACGAAATACGAACGCGACTAGGCACAAAACAAACAGTTCACTGCAGTAGCAATACTGTTACAACGAATAACATGAACCCAATTGAACATTTAAATAAACATTTTGATAACCGGATCCGGTTGGGCATTATGAGCGCGCTCATGGTGAACGAATCGGTGAATTTTAATCAATTGAAAGAATTGTTACAAATCACCGACGGTAACTTGGCCAGCCATATTAAAGGTTTGGAAGAAAGCGGTTACCTCAAAGTTCAAAAAGGATTTATCGGTAGAAAAACAAACACTACTTACGAAACCACTAAAGCCGGCGAATTGGCTTTTAAACAACATTTAAGCGCACTCGAAAAAATGATCAACGCCACACGTTAATTTTTTTTATCCCAATACTTTGAAATTCAAAGCACTTTTATTATGAATAAAACATTGTATCTCTATTATCAAGCTATCGGTTGGTATTTATTGCTAACCACCCCATTATTGATTCATCCCGTACTCTATTTATTGAGTGTATCACTTTGTTTAATTTATGGCTGGATTGCTTGGGCCCTATTTAGCTGCAGTTTTTGGCTAATTCAACAAAGTAGCATGGAAAAAGAATCTAAATGGATACTGCTCTACAACAGCATTCCAATTAGCATTGGTGTAGCCTGTTACTTTATGCATTTTAACAAAGGCATCCCTCCTATTTGGCATAACAAAATATTATTTGCATTACCCCTAGCAGCCATCGTTGCAACCACCATCACTATTGCCAAGCAAGGCAAGGCCATTTGGGAAAATAGTCTTCAATCATTTTACCAATTAAACCTACAAAAATGAGATCACATCCAAGTGGTGTATTTATTGCTTTTCGCATATGGTTATTAACGAGTGCATGTTTTACGGCAGGCTGGGGCATTTACAGTGTAGCAACGGATGTACCCTTAGTTCATTGGCCAATCACCCTGCTAGCCGGTTTGGTAGCCTTAATTGGCAGCGCCCCTATATTGGTGGTTTTATTCATTACACTCCCATTTATTAAAAAAAGAAACAGCGCGTTATCTGATAAATTCAGTCGCTTACTCCTCACTTGTGCAACTGCCATTCTGCCCTATGCCATCATTGGTTCAGGCTTGCTAAAACCTGCATTTGAAAAAGATGATTCGGTAGGCTATGTTTTAGGAGCCTTGATGGCGGAGGCATTATTGCTAACTGCAGCCGGCTTGGCTATTCTCTTCTCAAAAAATGTATTGCATCAATATTTTCAACATCTACAAAACAATAATATCATGGAACCAAACAACAACACCAATTACGGTACACTACCCGAACCAATGCCAATCCCTGCAAACCCGGGCAATGGCAACAAAAATGTAATCAAAGCCTTTATTACCGGCGGGCTCATCCTACTGATGCTCATCCCTTCCCTTTTTGTAAGCAACTTGGTTACCGAACGTGAAACCAGACAACAAGAAGTAACCAATGAAATCAGCAGTAAATGGTCGGCACCACAAACCCTTACCGGCCCCTACCTTGCCATTCCTTACACGGTTCATTATACCGACAGTAAGGGCGTGGCCAGCACCTTAGAAAAATTCTTTTTCATCCTACCAGAAAACTTGCAAGTTACCGGTAGTATGACGCCCGAAGTAAGGCCGCGATCCATCTATAAAGTTTATTTATACAAAAGTCAAATCAAACAAAGCGGCAACTTTCAAATTCGTTTACCCAAAAACGTTAGTTTGGCAGATGTACGTCTAAAAGATGCCACGATCTGTTTTGGCATTCGCGATTTTAAAGGGATTGAAGAAGCCATTCGTGTGCAAATAAAAGGTCAATCCTTTGAAATGACACCGGGCTTGCCCACCCGCGAAACAGAAACAGTTATTGAAACAAATTCAGGCCATACAACTACCGATGCAGTGCGTCCAAGCTCCGCCGGCAGACATCAAGAAATTGAAAGTATCGGCTTATCGGCCAATATCCCCTTAACCGAAACGGATATAAACCAAACACTTTCATTTGATCTTCCTATAAAAATTAATGGTAGTCAGCATTTGCACTTTATTCCGCTAGCAGGCAACAGTGAATACCGCATAAATGGTAGTTGGTCCAATCCAAAATTCGATGGCAACAATCTTCCGGGAACCAGAGTGGTAGCCGATTCGGGCTTCAATGCACGTTGGACCTTTAACAAAGCAAATTTACCCTTCAGTACCTTGCTCGAAGATTTCA
>JBJOQA010000310.1:0-10316 GCA_046050225.1 Bacteroidota bacterium
GATATGTGTTTACCACTAAAACCGGTGAAACATCGGTGCATGTAAAAGAATTTACCCTGCTTACCAAAGCCTTGCATCCCTTGCCGATTGTAAAGGAAAAAGATGGCGAAGCTTTTGATGAAGTAACCGATCCTGAATTTAGATACCGTCAACGTTATGCCGATTTAATCGTTAATCCGAGCGTAAAAGAAACCTTTATCAAGCGCACCAAAATGGTAAATGCCATTCGTGAGTTTTTAAATGAAAGAGGTGCATTGGAAGTAGATACGCCGGTTTTGCAAAGTATTCCGGGTGGCGCGGCCGCACGTCCGTTTATTTCGCATCACAATGCATTAGATGTGCCGATGTACATGCGCATTGCCAACGAGTTATATTTAAAACGCTTGGTAGTAGGTGGTTTTGAATGGGTGTATGAATTTAGTCGCAACTTCCGTAACGAAGGAATGGATCGCACGCATAACCCCGAATTTACCGTACTTGAATTTTACGTGGCCTACAAAGATTATGAGTGGATGATGCAAACCACTGAACAATTGTTAGAGCGCGCCGCTATTGCTACCAATGGCACTACCTTGGTTACCGTAGGCGATAAAGAAATTGATTTTAAAGCGCCGTACAAGCGTGTTACCATGTACGAAGCTATTCTCGAACATACCGGTTTTGATATCAGCGAAATGGATGAAGCAGGCATTCGTCAGGTATGCAAGCAATTAAATATTCATGCGGATGAAAAATGGGGCAAAGGAAAATTGATTGATGAGATTTTCGGTGGCAAATGTGAAGGTCATTATATTCAACCTACTTTCATTACCGATTATCCGGTAGAGATGAGCCCGCTAACCAAAAAGCATCGCTCCAAACCCGGTTTGGTAGAGCGTTTTGAGTTAATGTGTAATGGTAAAGAAATTGCCAACGCTTATAGCGAATTGAACGATCCAATTGAACAAAGGGAGCGTTTTGAAGAGCAAGCTAAATTGATGGAAAGAGGCGATGATGAAGCCATGTTTATCGATTATGATTTCTTGCGTGCATTAGAATACGGAATGCCGCCAACGGCGGGAATTGGTTTTGGTATCGATCGCATTGCGATGTTACTTACCAATCAGCACTCTATTCAAGATGTGCTTTTCTTCCCGATGATGCGCCCCGAACAACACAACGCGTAGTTATTGATTAGATTTTATAAAGAAGGCTGCTCCATCGAGCAGCCTTTCTTTTATGATTAAACTAGTAATACCCTATCTCACATCAAAATCCACTACCACGTTTTCGGTTAACGGGTGCGCCTGACAAGTAAGAATAAATCCATTTTCAATTTCATCGGCATCTAATCCCCAATGAACGTCCATCTTTACTTTGCCTTCCAATAATTTTGCTTTACAGGTGCAACACATACCGCCTTTACATGCATAAGGCAAATCGGCACCCTGTTTTAATGCACCATCTAAAATAGACGCATCTGCGCTGCCTAAATCAAACGATAAACTTCTGCCGTCAATATGCACAGTAATATTGGCTTTACCCGATAAAGCGTTTTCGCTGTTCTCCACACTGCCGGTTTGCGCAACGCCGATTGAAGTAAATAATTCGAAATGAATATTTTTTTCTGCAACGCCGGTTTGTAGCAAATAATCACGAACGGTAAATATCATGGCTTCGGGGCCGCAAATAAAGTAGGCATTAATTTGTTGAAAGTTAATCAACTTAGATAATGCTTGTAGTTTCTCTGCATTAATTCTTCCATGATTAATAGGCGTATCGGTTTTTTCTCTACTTAATAAATGAATTAATTGAAATCTGCCTAGATATTGATTTTTAATTGCTTCCAATTCTTCAAAAAACAGGATGGAAGATTTGTGTCGATTGCTGTACACCAACGTAAACGAACTGTTGGGTTCTTCGAATAAAGTTTGTTTGATGATAGCAATCAACGGCGTAATACCACTGCCGGCCGCTATCGCCAAATATTGTTGCTGCTGATGCTTGTTTAATTCAGTATAAAAACTTCCGGTGGGTGGCATTACTTCCAAGATATCACCGGCCTTTAAAACCTCATTGGCAAAGGTGCTAAAAACGCCACCTGAAATTTTTTTGATGCCCACGCAAATAGTTTGTTCGTAAGGTGCTTTGCAAATAGAATAGGAGCGTCGCACTTCCTCACCATTAATGATGGTTTTGATGGCGATATTTTGGCCTTGTTTATAACGAAAAACATTTCGTTGGTGTGCCGGAATATCAAAAGTAACGGTCACGCAATCCGGTGTTTCGCGCTCAACGCTTTTAACCGTTAGCGGATAAAAATGTACTGCCATATTTTAATGTATGAGTCCTTGCAAGAGAATGGCTACCATATCATCTTCAAGTACTTGTTTTGAAATGTTCTTTTTGTTGCGTTGCCAAAACTCTAATCCTCTTACTGCCGATAAAATGGTTAATACTGCCACAAAAGGGTTGATGGCTTTGATTTCACCCTGCGCTATTCCGTTTTCAATTAATTGCAGGAGGCTTTTTTCGTACTGGCGGCGGATATTTAAAAAATCCGATAAATGGGGTTCGGGCAAATGCTTCCACTCATGATTAGCCACGTGCACTTCATCATAATTTTCAATCATAGCCCGAATATGAAAACGAATAATAGCTTCAATTCGCGATAAGCAAGTTCCCTCTTGTTCGCTAATCGCCTGTGCTTTTGCGATAAATGCATTACCTGTTTTAAAGCAAATTGCTTGTAATAATTCACTTTTTGAGCCAATATGATTGTACAAACTTGGCGCTTCAACGCCAACAGTATCAGCGAGTTCGCGCATAGAAGTAGAAGCGTAACTCTGTGATTTAAACAGGGCTGCAGCATGTTGGATGATCACATCCCGTTTAGATCCGTTTTTTGCGGTTTGTATTTTGGCCATTCAGATAATAGTTGTTACAAAACTAACACTTATTAGTATTTCAACGAAAAGCCGTTATCGTAATTCCTGTTTTGCGATATAATATCCACCCAAAAAAGTCAACAAAAGGTGAATAAAATTTGCATATGTTTCAAAATAAATCCTTTAGTTTTACACTCTACAAGGACTTAAGGCTGTTTTTATCTTTCCTTTATTATAGAAAAACCCCCACTTTATCATCCAATTTTCAATTGAATCATTCAAGTAATTGAACAATTCTTGTATTCTATATATACATCAAGATTTTTCTTGTGGTTTCAGAGGTAAGCAAGGCCGGAGATTTTTATCTCTGGCCCTATTTTTTTAATGCTTTACCAATCAATTAGTTATCTAAGGCGCCTTTCAAAAAATCTAACATCGGCTTCATTGCTTCAAAACATTTTGCTATTTCTTTATGAACGTTTTTATGTTGTAACTCTTCATCGGTAAAATGCCGGCTAGCAATAAAACTCTTCATTTTAAGATAATGAATGGCCGGATTGCTTTCGTCGTAACCTTTGGGCGGTCGCGATAAAACTTCCACTCCGTCTACACCTTCTGGGAAGTGCTTTTTAAAGGTTTTATTTTGAACTATTTTTTGCCAACTTTCAAAATTATAATCCAATTCTTGCCTAATATGTGCCAAGTCGGGTGGTGCCGGCATATATAAGCCGCCACCTACAAATGATTGACCGGGTTCGCAATGAAAGTAATAACCAGGTGTACTGATTTTTTTACCGCCCGAACTGATCGAGGCACCCATATTCGTTTTATACGGGTCTTTGTTTTTGCTAAAACGAACATCGCGGTTGATACGAAACAAACAATCTTTAGCTTGTAAATGGCTGATGGATGGATCGAATTGGGCAATATCCGAAATCAAGGAATCGGTGAAAACCGTAAAATCGGCCTTCGCCGTTTCATATTGTTTGCGATGTTCATCAAACCAAGCCTTGTTATTATTGGCGGTTAGATCTCTTAAAAATTGGATGGTAGATGCTTGCAGCATAGAGGCAAGTTTTTTGAAAAAAAAAGGAATCCTAAGATTCCTTTTAAATATAAAAAATTAGGTTATTTAATATGCGACCAACTTTCGCCGCTCTTTATACGGTAAATCGACATTTCGCTTACCTTATATTTATCGGCAATTTGTTTGATGGTGAGTTTACGTTTTGGATTGAGCAATAAGTCTTTGATGGTTTTTACTTGTGCCTGATTCAACTTTAATCCGATGGCTTTATTGGCTTGCGATTTTTTGAAAGCAATTTTACCCGGACTTTTTTGATTGTGGCTACTCATCTCTTCTAAAGTGCACCATTGCAAGTTGGTGGCTTTATTGTCGTTTTTCTTGTGATTTTTGTGAATCACATATTTAAACTTAGGCGATTTTTTAGGGCAAAAATGTTTGGCCACCTCACGGTGGATATAGATCGTGATATTGCCCGATTCAAGATGGAGGTTAATGGTATTGTATCCCGATGTGATAGATCCCGACAATAATTTACCGTCTTCAATAACATCTTTAAAATAACTGGCTACCCTACCCAGTGATGAAACTGCGTATTTTTTATTGAGGGTTTTGTGTCCGCTGAACATTACCTGTTTCCATGTTTCACCGGCAGCTTTCTTAATCATACAATGAATTTGTGATAATTATTAATTTGAATTGCAATCAAGGGTTAGTTTTATGGCGGGAAAGAATCGCTATAAATATAAATATAAAAATTACGATTGCGGCAACATTTTTATAAAATCTTCCTCCGTAATAATTTTTATACTAGCAATTTTTTTCGCTTTTTCCAATTTACTACCCGCATCGGCACCCACAACTAGGTAATTTAGCTTACTACTAACGCCACTCACATTTTTGCCGCCATTCTTTTCTACTAGCGCTTCTGCTTCACTTCTTTTTAGTTGAACCAAAGTGCCGGTGAACAAGAAGGTTTGCCCGGCCAGCTGGTCGTTTTCGGCTACCTGTTTCTTTTGATTAATCAATGAAACGCCCATGGCTTCTAGCTTTACAATCAATGCTAAATTTGTTTCATCATGGAAAAAGCGATAAATACTACCGGCAACTTTAACACCCACATCCTCTAATTGTTGTAACTGCTCTTCACTAAATTGCGCAAAATCTCTTAAATGATCTACTGCATTGGCCAAGGTTTTGGCGGTAGTTTCGCCTACATATCGAATGCCGAGGGCATAAATGAGTCGATATAAAGGTTGTGTTTTTGATTGTTCAATGGCCGTTTTTAAATTTTCAATTGATTTACTGCCGAAGCCTTCCATATTGGCTAATCGGTCAAAATCGATGCTATAAATGCTTGGGATATCGGTAATGATTTGGTCGCTATAAAACTTGCGCACATTGGCTTCGCCGAAGCTTTTAATATCCATCGCATCTTTACTTACAAAGTGGATAATACGTTCAACTACTTGGGCCTCGCAATTTATGTTAATGCAACGCCAAACCGCTTCCTCTTCGGGTTTAAAAAGTGGGTGATTGCAAACCGGACAAGCAGTAGGATAAATAATCGTTTCCTCGTTACCGTTACGTAGTTCGGCAAACGATTTTACAATTTGCGGAATCACATCGCCACTGCGTTCAATCAAAATTTGATCGCCAAGTTTTAAATCTTTTTCCCGTATATATTCTTCATTATGAATAGAAATACTTGAAACTGTTACACCGCCAACCTGCACCGGTTCTATTTTTGCTACAGGTGTTACCGCGCCTGTGCGGCCTACTTGAAACTCAACGCCTATCAATTTACTAGTGGCTTGTCGCGCTTTAAATTTATACGCAATTGCCCAGCGCGGATGATGACTGGTCATACCCAATCGCTCTTGTAACTGTAAGTCATTCACCTTGATGACCATACCATCAATTTCATAGGGTAAATCGTCGCGCTTACCTTCAAACTCAGCCACATAGTCTATAACGGCTTGTATGCCTTGCGCAACACGCATTTCTTGTTTTGGGCTTCTAAAGCCCAAATTCCACAGCATTTCTAACATGCCGCTATGCGTAGCCGGATGCGCCTGACTGCCCGGTAAGTTAGCATTCGTGGTGAAACTAACATGGTATAAAAAAGCTTCTAAGTTGCGGCGGCTCACTTCGGCTGAATCTTTAATGCGCAAACTGCCTGCAGCCGCATTACGCGGATTGGCTAGCGGCGGAACGCCTTCTTCCATCAACTTTTGGTTGTACGCTTTAAAATTATTTTTGTTGATGAGTACTTCGCCTCTAATTTCTACTTGTTCAAAACCATAATCGGTAAATCCCGCGCTGAGCGGAACAGATCTTATTTGCTTGGTATTAATGGTAATTTCATCACCCACCACACCATCGCCACGGGTGGCGGCTCTTTGGAGTAAATTTTGATCATAAATTAAAGAGATACTGGCGCCGTCAAATTTAGGTTCTACACAGTATTCAATCGTGGCAAGACCGGATAACTCACGGGCCTTTCTATCCCAATCCAACAAATCATCGGCATTGTAACTGTTTTCCAATGATAACATGGGTACCAAATGTTCCACCTTCGGAAAATCTTTTACCAAACCCGCACCCACGCGCTGTGTGGGCGAATCGGTTGTAACCAAGTTTGGAAATTCGGCTTCCGTTTTTTCCAACAACTTGTACAATTGATCGTATTCAAAATCACTAATGAGCGGATCGTTAAGCACGTAATAACGATGCTCATGAAAACGTAAAATTTGACGAAGCGAGTCAATATTATCTTGCACATTCGGCGGAAAAAGGCTGTTGTTGATTTGCTGCAACCAGTCGGCCGTTTGTTGTTGAAGTTGTTTAGTTTGTTGGGATTGAAACATAAAAAGGTTGGTTGCGCCAAAGGTAAAAATTTGATTGAACTCCTGAATAGTCTTTTTGCAGGATTCGGTTGATAAATTACCAATTATTTATCCAACCAGAATATTTTACCATTTGTGTAGGTAGCGATTGGCAACTCATCATTTTGGCGTAGGTTTGTTTCTTAAATATGAATGCGATATGAAGAAAATTCTTGTTTCGATTGTTTTATCAATCAGCTTATTAAAAGCCAGTGCCGATGAAGGTATGTGGCTTCCCATGCTGCTCGGTCAGCAAGTGTACAACGACATGGTGAAAAAAGGACTTAAACTCACCAAAGAACAATTGTACTCCATTAACAAATCATCAATCAAAGACGCAATTATCATTTTTGGCGGTGGTTGTACCGGCGAAATTGTAAGTGCCGAAGGATTGATTTTTACCAATCACCACTGTGGATACGATGCCATTGCATCAAGCAGCAGCGTTGAGCATAACTACTTGCGCGATGGTTTTTATGCCATGAGTAAAGATCAAGAAATTCAAACCAAATTAACGGTTCAGTTTTTAGATCGTATTGAAGATGTAACCAAGCAAGTAGAAGATGCAGTGAAAGGCTTGTCATGGGCCGATCGCATTAAAAAAATGCCGGAAGTATTTAAAGCCATCACCGATAAAGTAATGGATAAAGAAAATGGTTTAAATGGCCGCGTATATAGTATGTTTAAAGGCAATCAATATCTGCTGTACGTTTACAAAACTTACCGTGATATTCGCTTAGTTGGCGCACCGCCTGAAAGCGTTGGTAAATTTGGCGGTGATACCGATAACTGGGAGTGGCCACGTCATACCGGCGATTTTTCTGTATTTAGAGTATATGGCGCTAAAGACGGTAAACCCGCTGATTTTAGCAAAGACAATCAACCATTAAAACCGAAACACTTTTTACCGGTAAGCATCAAAGGCATTAAAGACGGTGACTTTGCCATGATTTATGGTTATCCGGGTGGTACCAACCGCTACGAAACGAGCTATGGTATCAAATTGAAAAATGATATTGAGAATCCGTCTTTAGTTGGCTTGCGCGATATCCGCCTCAAATTAATGCACGAGCAAATGATTAAAGATCCTGCCGTAAAATTAAAATTAGCCAGCAACTATGCAGGCGTTGCTAACTATTGGAAGTTTTTTGACGGTGAAACCAAACAATTGAAAAAGTTTCATACCTATGAGCAAAAACAAGCTTACGAAGCAAGTTTTGCTACTTGGGCAAAAGGCAAACCGGAATACGAAAATTTGTTTGCAGATTATGCGAAGAATTACGACACTTGGACGCCCTACAGCAAGCATCGTCAGTATATAAACGAAGGTGTTCTAGGATCACCATTAGCTGCTTTTGCTGCTTCATTAATTAGATTAGAAGCCGACTTAGTTAAAACCGGTGTTGCTGCTGCCGATTTAAAAAAATCTACAGAAGCTGCAGGTGCTAATCGTTCCGGCTATATGGAAGATGCAGATCGCGCAAGCGACGAAAAAATCTTAGCAGCTGTTTGTCAAAAGTTCTATACTGATATCGATAAAAGTCAACATCCAATTGGTTTTTACGAAGGATTGAAAGCTGCTTACGGCGATTTAAATGAAGAAGCAACCTATAAAAAATGGGCGAAAGATGTGTTTGATAAAACCATCATTTTAAACGACGACAAATGGGGTATGTTCATTGCCACCCCGGATGCTAATGTTTTACAAAATGATCCTGCATTTGCATTTGCTGCTGCTTTTGTAAAAAATTACAATACCAAATATGCTTCAATTTACACAGCATTTACTTCTAAAAATGCTGAGTTGGGTCGTGCTTATATGAAAGGTATTATGGAAATGAATCCTGCTGCGGCTGCTAAAATGTATCCCGATGCAAACTTTAGCATGCGCGTAAGCTACGGTAACGTAAAAAGCTACAAACCTCGCGATGCGGTTTCATACGATTACGTTTGTACCGGAAAAGGTATTTTAGAAAAATATGTTGCCGGCGATTACGAATTTGATTTGCCTGCAAAACAAGTTGAATTAATGAAGAAGAAAGACTTTGGTCAGTATATCGACAAAGGTCGTAACGACTTAGTTGTTTCATTCATTACCACCAACGATATCACCGGCGGTAATAGCGGCAGCCCCGTTATTGATGGCAACGGTAATTTAATTGGTTTGGCTTTTGATGGTAACTACGAAGCATTAAGCCACAAAATTGCATTTGATAAAGATTTGAATCGCACGATTTGTGTAGATGTACGTTATGTTTTATGGTGCATCGACAAATTGGGTGGCGCTAGCAACTTAATTAAAGAGTTGAAATTGGTGAAATAAAAGAGTTGTGCGAAGGGTTCATCAACCTAACACAAAACCAACATATTTAAAGTATAAAAGCAAGTGCCGCAGTATTCACTACTGCGGCACTTGCTTTTTATGTTTTATCGGTGCCGTTGCACTGATGCTTTAAGAAGGTTACATATTTCTTCTGTATTGCCCGCCCACCGCATACAAGGCACTTGTAATTTGTCCTAAAGAACAATGTTTCACCGTTTCCATTAAGGCTGCAAATAAATTTCCGTTTTCAACAGCTGTTTGTTGTAAGCGTTTTAAATGCACTGCCGAATAAGCTTTGTTACGTGCTTGAAATGCTTGTAAAGCCGCAATTTGAAATTCTTTTTCTTCGGTTGTACTGCGAATTACTTCGCTAGGTTGAATAGTAGGACTACCATTTTTATTCAAGAAGGTATTTACGCCCACAATCGGATATTCGCCGGTATGTTTGAGTGTTTCGTAGTGCAAACTTTCTTCTTGAATTTTGTTACGTTGATACATTCTTTCCATTGCGCCCAATACACCGCCTCTTTCGGTAATACGATTAAATTCGGCCATCACGGCTTCTTCTACTAAATCGGTTAACTCTTCAATTAAAAATGAACCTTGGTTAGGATTTTCATTTTTGGCCGTGCCCAACTCTCTATTAATAATTAATTGTATCGCCATCGCTCTGCGCACACTTTCTTCGGTTGGCGTGGTGATGGCTTCATCGTAAGCATTGGTGTGAAGCGAATTGCAGTTGTCGTAAATCGCATACAAAGCCTGCAACGTGGTTCTGATATCATTGAAATCAATTTCTTGCGCATGCAAGCTTCTACCGCTGGTTTGAATATGATATTTCAACTTCTGACTTCTATCATTTCCTTTGTACTTAAACTTCATGGCTTTTGCCCAAATACGACGCTCAACTCGGCCAATTACACTGTATTCCGGATCCATACCATTACTGAAGAAAAAGGACAGGTTCGGCGCAAAATCATCAATGTTCATGCCACGGCTTAAATAGTATTCTACAAACGTAAAGCCATTGGCCAAAGTAAATGCAAGCTGACTGATTGGGTTAGCGCCCGCTTCGGCAATATGGTAGCCACTAATAGATACACTATAAAAATTTTGTACCTGATGATCGATAAAATATTGCTGCACATCGCCCATTAATTTCAACGCAAATTCGGTTGAAAAAATACAAGTGTTTTGCGCTTGATCTTCTTTCA
>JBJOQA010000311.1:0-2674 GCA_046050225.1 Bacteroidota bacterium
AACTAACGTTTATACTTACTTGAAAATTCATGTATATGGATATAAGAAAAGAATTAGCTCAGCGTATTTTAGTGATTGATGGTGCAATGGGTACCATGATCCAACGCCATCGCCTCACCGAAGCAGATTATCGTGGCGAACGCTTTCGCGATTGGCCTTCTGATTTGAAAGGCAACAACGATTTGCTTTGTCTTACCCAACCCGATATTGTGAAAGGAATTCATTTGCAATATTTGCAGGCAGGAGCCGACATCATTGAAACCAATACATTCAATGCGCAAAGGATATCAATGGCCGATTACCATATGGAAGATTTAAGCTTCGAAATTAATGTGGCGGCCGCGCGTATTGCAAAAGATGCAGTAAAAAGTTTTTTGGCTTCGCCCGAAGCAGCAGGACGAACCAGCGCTTTTGTGGCCGGTGCCATTGGGCCGATGAATAAAACCCTTTCTTTAAGTCCGGACGTAAATAACCCCGGTTATCGTGCCATGACTTTTGATATGGCCATGGAAGCCTATTACGAGCAAGTTAAAGGCCTTGTAGAAGGAGGGGTTGATTTGTTGTTGATAGAAACCATCTTTGATACCCTCAATGCAAAGGCAGCCATTTTTGCCATTCAAAAATATTTCAGCGATACCCAACAAACACCTTTGCCTATTTCATTGAGCGGTACCATTACCGATGCAAGTGGAAGAACATTGAGTGGTCAAGTATTGGAAGCATTTTATGTTTCGGTGATGCATGCCAACCCTTTAAGTATTGGTTTAAATTGTGCATTGGGCGCGCGCGAAATGCGTCCGCATATTGAAGAGCTATCGCAAATTGCCAGTTGTTATGTAAGTGCATATCCCAATGCAGGTTTACCCAATGCCATGGGCGAGTATGATGAACATCCGGCAGATACCGGGCACTATTTGGAAGAATGGGCTAAAGAAGGATACGTAAATATTGTAGGAGGCTGCTGCGGTACAACGCCTGATCATATCAAACATATCGCCGACCATGTAAAAGGAATTAAGCCTCGTGCCTTGCCAATTGTTGCAACCTCATTAGAAAACGCTTTATAAGTCATTATTCAATCGAAAGCATTCCATCATGCATACTATCCAACCATATTCCAGATTTAGCGGATTAGAACCTCTTACCGTTCGACCCGAAACCAACTTTGTGAATGTAGGTGAAAGAACCAATGTAACCGGCTCCAAGAAATTTGCACGCCTAATTCGCGAAAATAAATTTGAAGAAGCATTGAGTGTAGCACGACAACAAGTTGAAAGCGGTGCACAAATCATAGACGTAAACATGGACGACGCTTTGTTGGATGGCGTTCAGGCGATGACGGATTTTATCAATTTAATGCAAAGTGAACCGGATATTGCCAAGATCCCTGTGATGATTGATTCATCTAAATTTGATATTATCGTTGCGGGCTTAAAATGTATTCAAGGAAAATCAATCGTAAACTCCATTTCTTTAAAAGAAGGAGAAGCCAAATTTATTGAACATGCAAAAATTTGTCGCATGTATGGCGCTGCCGTAGTTGTGATGGCTTTTGATGAAAAAGGACAAGCCGATACCAAGGATCGAAAAGTACAAATTTGCCATCGGGCCTATCAAATTTTAGTTAATCAAGTAGGTTTCGATCCGCAAGACATCATCTTTGACCCTAACATTTTTGCGGTTGCTACCGGATTAGAAGAACATAATAATTACGGCGTAGATTTTATTGAAGCTACCCGCGAGATTAAACAATTAATGCCCTTAACCAAAGTGAGTGGCGGGGTTAGTAATTTGTCATTTTCTTTCCGTGGTAACGACCATGTGCGTGAAGCCATGCATAGTGTGTTTTTGTATCATGCCATTCGTGCAGGTATGGATATGGGTATTGTAAATGCAGGTCAATTGGTGGTGTACGATCAAATTGAAGTTACACTTCGTAACTTATGTGAAGATGTTATCTTAAATAGAAATAACGACCAAAATGAGGCTACCGAAAAACTGATACAATTTGCCGAAACGGTAAAAGCAAAAGGTAAAGAAGAAGTGAAGAATGAAGCATGGCGCGAAAATTCGGTAGAAGAGCGTTTGAAACATGCTTTGGTAAATGGGATCACCGAATATATTGATGCCGATACCGAAGAAGCACGTGCAAAATATGGCAAACCTTTGGAAGTGATAGAAGGGCCGTTAATGGCCGGCATGAATGTAGTAGGGGATTTGTTTGGAGCCGGAAAAATGTTTTTGCCGCAAGTGGTAAAAAGTGCACGGGTTATGAAGAAATCGGTAGCTTATTTGCAACCTTTTATTGAAGCCGAGAAACTCGAGGCGAGTGATGCGCCAACTATTTTACTCGCAACGGTAAAAGGTGATGTACATGATATCGGTAAAAATATTGTTGGTGTGGTTTTAGGCTGTAATGGCTATACCATTGTTGATTTAGGCGTAATGGTATCTACCGATAAAATTTTGGATGAAGCGCAGCGCTGTAATGCAGATATTATAGGCCTATCGGGGCTTATTACTCCTTCGCTGGATGAAATGGTGCATGTGGCACATGAAATGAAAAGACGTAACATGCAGCAACCATTGTTAATTGGTGGCGCTACAACCTCGAGAATGCATACAGCCGTTAAAATAAGTACGCAATACGAACATGGTGTGGTGCATGTATTGG
>JBJOQA010000312.1:0-5527 GCA_046050225.1 Bacteroidota bacterium
CGGTGTTTTAGAGGAATGGGGAACCGAGTACGGTCAAGGACGTTTGTATTATTATCCGGGAAAATTAGAAAAATATATGGGCCGCGTTGAATATTATGGTCCTACCGACAATCCCTCGCTACGCGGGAAAGTTCGCTATATCGGCGCAACGCCCATCACTTATTACACCGCACAAGAAAATGAGTTTTTGCAAGGCAAAATAAAATCAATTGGCACTTTGCAATTAAGCTATTATCTCCAATATGACGATGCTGCCATGCAAGGAAAAATCAGTCGCATCGGCCAAAATGAATTAACCTATTTTGGTTCGTATGAAGATGCATTACTAAAAGGAAAAATAAAGTCTATTTCCGGCACCCAAATCACCTATTACAGTTCATTTGATGATAAGGCCTATCGCGGTAAGTTGAAAAGTGTAAATCAATATAACTTTCAATATTACTCATCGTTTGAAACAAGAAGTCCGGGTGCACTAAAATCAGGCTTCCAAACCCAAGTAATTAATGGCATTAAATTCATTGTTCGTCAATAACCGGAATCATTTATAATATTTATAATTCAACCGGATCTTGCATCCGGTTTTTTTTTGCAACATATGATACAAACAACCAGACTTATTTTACGCCCCATAACTTTTGAAGATGCTCCCGGAATGTTTGAAATGGATAGTTCTGCTGCCGTTCATCGTTATCTTGGCCAACAGCCGGTTAAACAAATGGAGGAGATCATTGAAGTGATTGGTTTCATCCACCAACAATATCAAGATCATGGCATGGCGCGCTGGGCAGTTATCGATAAACAAACGCAAGAGTTCTTGGGTTGGTCGGGCTTGAAATGGATTACCGAACCTATTAACGAAAAGCTGCACTATTACGACCTAGGTTATCGCTTTAAAGAATCAGCATGGGGCAAAGGTTATGCTACCGAAGCGGCACAAGCCTGGGTAAATTATGCACGCGATGAAATGCAGTTAGATGCAATTTTTGCTATCGCAGACCCCAACAATACAGGGTCATGCAAAGTGCTTCAAAAAACAGGCTTTACGCAGGGTGAAATATTTAATTGGATAGATGAACCGCATTTATGGTTTAGTAATAACTTTAAGCAGTAACATCATTCCGTTTCATGTCAACTTCTTCAAAAGGCACTGCAATTATTCATGGTTGGTTTGTTGAAAAAAACATCAAACCTTTTCCCTTTCAAGAGGCAACTTGGCAATGTATACAAAAAGGTGAAAGCGGGTTAGTAAACGCGCCAACAGGATGTGGCAAAACTTTTTCGGTTTTTTTAGGGATGCTAATTCAATACATCAACCAGCATCCTGCAGATTATAACACAAGAGCTCCAAAACAATTACAACTACTTTGGATCACGCCGTTGCGGGCCTTGGCTAAAGATATTGCAAGGGCAATGGAAGCTGTATTGCAGCATTTGCAAATACCTTGGACGGTGGCTATTAGAAATGGCGATACCCCAACTGCAGAAAGGAATAGACAAAAAAAACAAATTGCTGAAATACTCATTATTACGCCCGAAAGCTTGCACTTGATGTTAGCTTCAAAGCAATATGCAACTGTACTTCAGCATGTATCAATTATTGCTATTGATGAATGGCACGAACTGCTTGGCAGTAAGCGTGGTGTGCAGGTTGAACTCGCATTATCCCGCATTTGCGGATTACAAAAAGCCAATCAAAAAAGTTGCAGCATTTGGGGAATATCGGCTACAATCGGAAACCTAGAAGAGGCACATGATGTATTACTCGCTCCCTTGAAAATTTTTGACCAACCGCCCCCATCGCGTATTATAAAAGCAGATATTCAAAAACCCTTAGCGATTCATTGTATTTTGCCGGATGAAATTGAAAAATACCCGTGGGCCGGCCATTTGGGGCTTTCAATGATCGACAAAGTTATACCCATCATTCAGCAAAATAATACCACGCTCATTTTCATCAATACGCGCGGCATGAGCGAAAGATGGTACCAAGCCTTGTTAACGGCTGCGCCGGATTTAGCAGGCGCCATCGCTTTACACCATGGCAGTATTGAACAAGAACTGCGTTGGTGGGTAGAGGAAAATTTACATACCGGCAAATTAAAAGCGGTTATCTGTACCGCTAGTTTAGATTTAGGTGTTGATTTTCGTCCGGTTGACACTGTAATTCAAGTAGGTTCGCCCAAAGGAGTAGCTCGATTTTTACAAAGAGCCGGCCGAAGCGGGCATCACCCCGGCGCCACCAGTAAAATCTATTTTTTACCTACGCACTCCTTAGAAATTATGGAGGTAGCAGCACTTAAAAAAGCCATCGACGAAAAATATATCGAGAGCAAAATACCCATGTTACTTTGCTTCGATACGCTTGTACAATATCTCTGTACACTCGCCATTTCTGATGGCTTTGATGCAGCAGCATTGCTCCACGAAATTAGCCATACCTATTGTTTTGAATCCATCAGTGAAGAAGAATGGCAAGAAGTATTACTTTTTATAACAAAGGGCGGCAAGGCGCTTGCGGCATATGACGAATTTCATAAAGTAGAAATCATTGATGAATTATATCGCATTACTAATCGCAGAATTGCGATGCGTCATCGCATGCATATTGGTACCATTGTAAGCGATGCCATGCTACGCGTAAAGTTTTTTTCGGGCGGCTATGTGGGTGTAATTGAAGAGTATTTTATTAGCAAACTTAGTCCGGGCGACACTTTTACCCTAGCAGGCAGAAATGTAGAATTTATGATGATTAAAGACATGACGGTACTCGTTAAAAAATCATCATCCAAAAAAAGCTTGGTTCCTAGTTGGAATGGGGGTCGAATGTCGTTAACTGCCAACCTAGGGCAAAAGTTAAGACAAACGATGAATTCGGCATTTGCCGATGCTACTCCCAACAATGGCTTATCCGAAGAAATTGAGGCATTGCAACCCTTGCTGCAATTGCAACAACAACTTTCTTGCGTACCTCAAGCGCATGAATTGTTAATTGAACATATTGAAGACAAAGATGGCTTTCACTTATTTGTATATCCATTTGAGGGAAGATTAGTGCATGAAGCAATGGCGGCTATCACGGCATTTAGAATTAGTAAAATCACGCCTATTAGTTTTTCCATTGCCATGAATGATTATGGGTTTGAATTGCTAAGCGATCAACCCATTCCCGTAGATGATAGCAATGTGGAGGAAATATTTAGCAGTGAAAACTTATTAAATGATATTCAACAAAGTGTAAATGCCACCGAAATGGCCAAAAGAAAGTTTAGAGATATAGCCGTAATTGGCGGCTTGATTTTTCAAGGAATGCCGGGCGAAAAAGTAAAAGCGCGTCACTTACAAAGCAATGCAGGCTTACTCTTTAATGTTTTTGAAACCTATGAACCCAATAATATTTTATTGCGTCAGGCCATAAGTGAAGTATTTAGTCAGCAAATGGAAGAAATGCGTTTACGCGATGCTTATAAAAGAATCGGGGAAAGTGATATTCGCATCACTTTCCCCGAAAAATTAACGCCTTTTTGTTTTCCTATTTTAGTTGATGGGTTAAACCGTAATCAACTCACATCTGAAAAACTAGAAGATCGTATCAAAAAAATGCAGTTACAATTAAGCAAGTAACTTAATTAGTCAAGTGTTTTTTGTTAACCGTGTATAGAATTAAAAATATAATTGGAATAGACATAAATATCAGAGCGAAGCCTTTAAACATCATTCCAAATCCAACAAATAGGCCGGTTGCAATTATTGGTAAAATTTCACCCACTAGCCATAAAATATAACCCTGCTTTTTAAGTTTACGCATTTCAATTGCGCCAAATAAGCATAAGCCGGCCCCTAATAAAGTAATTACCAACACCGGAATTTTGTTTTCCTTTTGCTTACGCATACTCTCCAACATTTCAGGCCCCATCATACTTTTTACAAAAGCCGGAGCTTCTGCCATAGTAGCTTGCGCATCACGCATTTTCTCATACGAACTATCAACAGTAGCAAAGGTCCAAAAAGCACCAATGATAGCAAGTGCCGAACCAATAATGGTTAAAATCGTTAAAACATTTAAAGCAGAAGGCAGGGTTGGTTTTCCACCTTCGGCGAAGTTGAGTTGATCAGACATATTGTTATAATTTTTTTCCAAAGTATAAACTTAAAATGTCATTTCAAAAGAAATTATTTGTGTGGCATTTTTTGCGGCGAAGTTGTTTTAATAAACGCTGCTTATCTGCTGCCAAACATCCTTAATTTTGTTGCAATGCCCATGCTGTTACCATATCAAATTCAAGATCAACATTTTACTTTAAGCACCCACCGCTGTTTATTTTGGGAAGAACAAAAATTATTATTGGTGGCAGATTTGCACTTAGGCAAAACAGGACATTTTAGAAAAGCCGGTATTGCCGTACCGCAACCAATATATCGAGATGACTTACATCGGCTTTTTAGTGCGATTCAATATTTCAAACCCGAAGGGTTAATTATATTGGGAGATATGTTTCATAGCAAAATCAATAAAGAATTTGAATTCTTTTTGAAATGGCGAAAGGATCTGCAGCAATTGCCTATTCAGCTCATAAAAGGCAATCATGATATTGTTTTAGATGACTGGTATACCACAGCCAATTTAACGATACATCCGGTAGAATTGGAAATCGCCAACATGGGCATGGTGCATGATTTTGCCGATATTAAACATCCTCATTCAACAACCTATTATTTAAGCGGACATGTACATCCGGCAATAGCGGTAAAAGGAATAGGCAAACAACATTTACAATTTCCGTGCTTTTACTTTGGTAAACAACATGGTTTATTGCCGGCATTCAGTATGTTTTCGGGATACTATTGCTTAAAACCCAAAAAATCAGATACGGTAATTGCCATTGTACAAGAAGGTATGCAAGCATCGCAACAAGATACACTCATTCAACTATCCCCTGCATGACCAAGCAACTGCGTATTGCATATGACCCGATTTACGCGCACCCGCTGCCTGAAGGACACCGATTTCCGATGTTGAAATATGAGCTGATTCCTGCGCAACTTTTGCACGAAGGCTTCATAACGCCACAACATTTATTTTCACCTGAGGCTTGTAAAAATGAAATTGTTCTGCAAACCCATGAAGCCGGGTATGTTGAAAAACTCTTGCATCAACGACTATCCGAACGAGAACAAAAACGGATTGGGTTTCCGCAATCTCCCACCCTAACTTTACGCGAATGGATGATTACGCAAGGCACGATTGATTGCTGCAAATTTGCATTAAAAAATGGTGTTGCTTTAAATGTTGCCGGCGGCACACATCATGCATTTTATGATCGTGGTGAAGGATTTTGCTTGTTAAATGACATGGCAATAGCAGCCAATTATTTATTGCAAACAAAATTAGCGCAACGTATTTTAATCATTGATTTGGATGTACATCAAGGCAATGGCACGGCAGCGCTTTTTGTAAATGAGCCAAGGGTATTCACGTTTAGTATGCATGGCGGACATAACTATCCGTTTCATAAAGAAATTAGCGATT
>JBJOQA010000313.1:0-13219 GCA_046050225.1 Bacteroidota bacterium
AAGTTGGTTATAGCGAACGAACCGACGTTGTGGTTGAACCTCGCTTAAGTTTACAATGGTGGGTAAGCATGCAAAAACTTAGTACGCCTGCCTTACAACAGGTGATGGATGAAGAAATAAAATTCTATCCGCCTAAATTTAAAAATCTCTATCGTCATTGGATGGAGAATATTAAAGATTGGTGTATTAGCCGACAATTATGGTGGGGGCATCGCATTCCGGCTTGGTATGATGCACAAGGAAATTTTTATGTGGCTGAAAATGAAACAGCTGCTTATGAAGCATATGCCGAAGCGAATAAATTAACGGTAACGGATGCACGCAATTCGTTGCCAGCTTTACGTCAGGATGAAGATTGTTTAGATACATGGTTTTCTAGTTGGTTATGGCCTTTTGAAGTTTTTAAAGGTTACAGTAACCCCGGAAATGCAGAGGTGAATTATTATTACCCAACCAATACATTGGTTACCGCACCGGAAATTATTTTCTTTTGGGTAGCGCGGATGATTATGGCAGGGGTAGAGTACATGGAACAAAAACCATTTCAAGAAGTATATTTTACCGGTATTGTACGCGATAAATTAGGGCGTAAAATGAGTAAAAGCCTAGGCAATAGCCCTGATTTATTAGGTTTGATTGATACCTATGGAGCAGATGCTGTTCGTTTCGGAATAATGGTAAGCTCTCCAGCCGGAAACGATTTAATGTTTGATGAATCTGCATTAGAACAGGGACGTAATTTCAATAATAAAATTTGGAATGCCCTTAAACTAATTCGCATGTGGGAAGCGCGTAAGGCCGATCAGCCTGAACAAGCTAAAGAAGTGGAGTTTGCCGTGGATTGGTTTGCCGTTCGCTTAAATCAGGTGCGTTTGGAAGTGGACGAGTTGATGCAACAGTTTAAATTGAGCGAGGCGTTAAAAACGATTTATTCCTTGGTATGGGATGATTTCTGTAGTTGGTACTTAGAGTGGGTAAAACCGGGCTTTGAACAACCTATGGATCAGCAGGTTTATGAAAAAACAATTGGCTATTTCGAATCACTCATGCAATTGTTGCATCCATTTGTTCCGTTTATTACGGAAGAAATTTTCCATTTATTACGTAAGCAGGAAGTTGATTTATGTATTGCAGTAGCACAGCCTGCCCAAAACACCGTAGATACTAGTTTGTTAACTGCAGGGCAATCATTGAAAAATTTGATTTCCGCAATTAGAGATGGTCGAAACAAAAATCAATTAAAACCAAAGGATACCATTGAATTATTTGTTCAAACCGCCAAGCCAGAAATGTATAATAGGTTTGAAAAGATTTTATCAAAGCAAGTTAACGCCACCGCATTTAAGTTAACGCAAGATGCGGTTGATAGTGCCATCGTGGTAGTAGTTGAAAAAGATAGTTGTTATTTGCTTACAGAGAAAAAGTTAGATACCACTACCTTAAAAGCTGATTTGCTAAAAGATCTTGCTTATCAACAGAATTTTCTGCAAAGTGTAGAGAAAAAATTAAGCAATGAAAAATTTGTGGCAAATGCCAAACCCGAAGTGGTAGCGTTGGAACGAAAAAAAATGGAGGATGCAATGCAGCGTATTAAAACGATAGAAGATAGTTTGGCTTCCTTGAATTAACATTTTTACTGCATCATTTGTAGTATATTCGTTATAACTCAATTTGAAATTTATGCCTTATAAAAATACATTCATAATCGTATTGGCCGCACTTTTATTAGGTGCATCGCAAAACGCAGTTGCGCAAACGCCTGTGCCGGCCAAATCGGTTCCTATTCAAAAGTTTAAACCTCCTACGGTGAAAACCAATCTAGGTAGAATGAATGGCATAAATGCAAATTGTACTGCAACAGAAGCGAAGCAATTAGTTACCCTGCCATTAAAAGTAGTGGATGATAAAAAGAATGAGTATGTTATTTCCTCTTACCAATTAGCTTATACCAGAGTGGGAATAACTGAAGACGAAATGACGGGAGCAACGAGTCCAACTACAGATATGGTAGGACAAAGATTTGTTGTTACCCCATTGCCCGAAATTTGGCAAAACAACATGATTGAAAGTTTAAAGAAGGGAGAGCAGTTATACTTTTTTGATATTGTTTGTTATGATAAACAAAAGCGTCTATTTTTTGCCCCTCCCTTAAAAATTAAAATTATCTAAGATAAGTTGATGGCCTCCTTTTTGGAGGCCATTTTGTTGCGCTACCACTTTTCTTTTATCCAAGGGTAAATAAAAAATAACAAAGGCAATATCCAAAGCCAATGCGAACTCCAACTGGTAATTTGTTGAAACCACCATGCTTTTTTACCTGGGTATTCGTTGATGCCGCCGTAAATTGGTTTACCAAGTAATGTGTCAATATCTATTGGGCTTAATCGTTGATGATAAATTTTTTCAAGTTGTTGTTGTTGTTGCAACCATGCAAAGCTGCCGCGCATGCTATCTGTGTAAACGGGTTCAACATTTACATCTACAAACATCCATTTGTTATTGGGCTTAACCTCCAAGGCAAAATGGTGTTTAAAAAGGATAGATCTGTACGGGATTTTCTTTAGACTCATTAGCTCGGCAAAAACTTGTGCTTGTTGACTGCAAGCTGCATGGGGTGAATGAAGGATATGGTTGGGAATAACCATGGCTGATAAATCACTCCAAATCCATCTACCTGCGGCCCATGCCAACCAATTTTCATGCATCGGGTAATAGGCATAGCCATGCTTAAATCTTGATTCTACCGCATGCTCGGCAATTATACAGTAAGCGTCACTATTGGTATTTACCCCTTGTTGAATTGCAATACTGTCTACATAATTTTCTAAGTCATCCATACTTTGAATATGGGCAACTAAACGCTCATCAAATTTTTCCCAAGCATAGGCAGCTTTTTCACTATGCTTTGTTGATGATCCTAAAAAATTGGGGATCACTAAAATGATTGATAATAATAACAAAAGGTATTTCATGTGTAAAAAAAATCTACGCTCATGCGTATAAAGGGATAGCTACCTTGCAATGATACAAAAGTTTTATAGGTATACCAATTGATGCGTTTGTTTAATGATACCCATTACAAAAGTACTTTGTACATGCCCAACGTTTTCAATCTGACTGAGTTTGTTTACATGGAAATCATAATAGCTATTCATATCTGCACAAACCACCTTTAACATGAAATCAAATTCACCGCTAATATTTAAGCATTCAATTACATCGTTGAGCTGCAAAATTGTTTTGATGAATTTATTACCGGCTGTTTTATTATGTTCTTTTAGCGAAACATAACAAATAACCATCAATCCTTTGTTTACTTTGGCATGATCTACCAATGTTGCATATTGCTTGATAACGCCTGATTGTTCTAAGCGTTTAATTCGTTCATGAACGGGGGTTGTACTTAAATGCACCTGTTCGGCAATTTCCTTAACGGTCATACGCGCATTCTTTTGTAGCCAATACAAAATAGCGTAGTCTTTTTCATCTAAATGAAGGGACTCAATAGCTGATTTTTCTTTTAATGGTGTTTTTGGCATCTAAATATTGATTTTTATTCTGTAAAGTTATTCATTTATTATTTCTTATTCTAAAATATTGAACTTTGATAGAATAAACTACTGTGTGGGTATCTTTGCATCTCACAAATTCAACATTATGTCTAATACACTTCACACTTCTATTGATTTTAGTTTGCCCTACAAAGTGGCTGATATGAGTTTGGCCGATTGGGGTCGTAAAGAAATTAAATTGGCAGAAGCCGAAATGCCGGGTTTAATGGCTTTGCGTGCCGAATATGGTCCAAGTCAACCTTTAAAAGGCGCGCGTATCGCCGGTTGTTTACACATGACCATTCAAACAGCCGTTTTAATTGAAACTTTGGTTGCTTTAGGTGCCGAAGTAAAATGGAGTAGCTGTAATATCTTTTCAACGCAAGATCAAGCGGCTGCTGCAATTGCTGCTGCAGGGGTAGGTGTTTTTGCTTGGAAAGGTCAAACTTTGGAAGAAGCAGATTGGTGTATCGAACAAACATTATTCTTTGGTGGTGCCGATCGTCCATTAAATATGATTTTAGATGATGGTGGTGATTTAACGAATATCGTTTTTGATAAATATCCTGAAATGGTAAAAGGTATTCGCGGTTTAAGCGAAGAAACTACTACCGGTGTTCACCGTTTGTACGAAAGAATGGAAAAAGGTACTTTGCCTATTCCTGCTATCAATGTAAACGATTCGGTTACTAAATCAAAATTTGATAACAAATACGGTTGTAAAGAAAGTTTAGTAGATGCTATTCGTCGTGCTACAGATGTAATGATGGCCGGTAAAGTTGCTGTTGTGGGAAGTTATGGTGATGTGGGTAAAGGTAGTGCTGCTTCTTTAAAAGGTGCCGGTTGTCGCGTAATTGTAACTGAAATCGATCCAATTTGTGCTTTACAAGCTGCAATGGATGGTTTTGAAGTAAAACCAATGATAAAAGCAGTTCCTGAAGCGGATATCATTGTTACCGCTAGCGGTTGTCGTGATTTGATTACCGAAAAACATTTCCGTAGTATGAAAGATAAAGCGATCGTTTGTAATATCGGTCACTTTGATATTGAAATTGATATGGCCTGGTTAAATACCAATTATGGTCATACAAAAGATACCATCAAACCTCAAGTTGACATTTACAATGTAGATGGTAAAGATATTATCATCTTGGCTGAAGGTCGTTTGGTAAACTTGGGTTGTGCTACCGGTCACCCATCTTTTGTAATGAGTAATTCATTTACCAACCAAACCTTAGCGCAAATTGAATTGTGGACCAATCCGGGTAAATACGAGAATAAAGTGTATGTTTTACCAAAGGTTTTGGATGAAAAAGTTGCTCGTTTGCACCTTGCAAAAATTGGTGTTGAATTAGATGAATTAACAACTGAGCAAGCTGCTTATTTAGGAATTCCGCAAGAGGGACCATTTAAGCCAGAACATTACCGTTATTAATATTTCAATTTTAGAAAATGGCTCGCAACTTGCGAGCCATTTTTGTTTAAATTATTAAATATTAAAATATTATTAAATGCATTTACTGATTTCGATTTTGATGATAGAAAATATCTAATAAATATTTATTAAAGGTAGAATTCGTTTAAAATATTAAGCAATAAGTTGATAAAACAGAGGTTAAGTTTCGTTTTGTGTCGAAAATATCTTTTAAGGGTTGCTTGTGTTCGATTTTTCGGTAATATTGCATCCTAAATTATTAAACATGCAATTATCGAGTTTGCTCGACAGGTTTGCCGAGCCCGAAACCCTAAAAATGGCCAAATTAGGTCGTGAATTAAGAGAGAAAGGAATTGATGTGGTTGACTTGAGTTTGGGAGAACCTGATTTTGATACGCCCGCACATATTAAAGCAGCAGCAATAAAAGCTATTGAAGAAAATTGGAGTCATTATACCCCTGTACCCGGGTATTTGGATGTACGACAAGCGGTTTGCGAAAAACTAAAAAGGGATAATGATTTGGATTATAAACCAACCCAAATTGTATTATCTACCGGAGCCAAGCAAAGTTTGGCAAATGTAATTTTAGCTCTGGCCGATGAAGGGGATGAAGTGATTATTCCAACTCCATTTTGGGTAACCTATTCTGAATTAGTGAAAATTGCTAGAGCTACGGTTGTAAAAGTACAAACCTCCTTAGAAAGCGGTTTCAAAATTACACCTGCACAATTGGAAGCAGCTATTACCCCTGCAACACGAGTGTTTATGTTTTCTTCTCCTTGTAATCCTTCGGGTGCTGTTTATAGCAAAGAAGAGCTGGCTGGATTGGCTGAAGTTTTTGCAAAGTATCCTAATGTTTATATCATCGCCGACGAAATTTATGAGTATATTAATTTTGTAGGAAAGCATGAAAGCATCGCATCTTTTCCTGAGCTAAAAGACCGTGTAGTGCTGATCAATGGTTTGAGTAAAGGCTTTGCTATGACCGGTTGGCGTTTAGGCTATATAGCAGCAAATGAAACTATCGCAAAGGCTTGTGAAAAGTTACAAGGGCAATTTACCAGTGCCACCTGCTCCATAACCCAAAAGGCCGCTATTGCTGCCTTAACAGGCGATTTAACGCCTTCTATTCAAATGACGAAAGAGTTTACTCGTCGTAGGGCAAGAGTACTTGAATTGGTTAAAGATATTCCCGGTTTAAAATGTTCGGCCCCTGAAGGTGCCTTTTATATTTTCCCGGATGTAAGTTATTATTATGGCAAATCAGATGGCGAGGATGTAATTACCAATTCTGCTGATTTTTCAATGTATCTATTAAACAAGGCGCATGTGAGTTCTGTAATGGGTGAGGCCTTTGGCGAGCCCAATTGTGTGCGTTTTTCATTTGCGAATAGTATGCCCAATATTGAAAAGGCCTGGGAGCGTATTATTGCCGCATTGGCAAAATTGAAGTAAACAACTTTAAATAAATATGGGTTTTAATGATTCGAATTCGTAAGAATCATTAAAACCCATTTTGTTTTTATTGTTATTAGAAAAGTATCGTCTATTTAACTTTTTCCTTGATTTCCTGAAGTTTCAATAAGGCCTCTACCGGCGTTAATCGATTAATGTCAACTGCATTTAGCGTATCCCTAATTTCTTCAAATGTAGCAGAATGTGCATCAAAAATACTCAATTGCATTTTTGGGGTAGCAATGCGTTTGATGGCTTGATCCATACTGTTATCATCAGTACGATTATTTCTACTTTCTTCTAATTCTTGCAAAATTTCGTTTGCGCGATTGATTAAATCAGGAGGCATTCCGGCCATGCGCGCCACATGAATACCAAAGCTGTGAACGCTGCCGCCCGGTGCTAATTTTCGTAAGAAGATAATTTTGTTGCCAATTTCTTTATTGGTAACATGATAGTTTCTGATACGCGGTAATTTGTTTTCAAGCTCATTTAATTCATGGTAATGCGTAGCATAAAGGGTTTTCGGGTGTGCATGACTGTTATGTAAATATTCTGCGATGCTCCATGCGATAGAAATCCCGTCATAGGTTGAAGTGCCTCTTCCAATTTCATCTAATAAAACCAAGCTGTTGTTGGTAACATTATTAATAATGCTGGCGGTTTCATTCATCTCAACCATAAATGTACTTTCGCCGCCACTTAAATTATCGCTTGCGCCAACTCTTGTAAATATTTTATCCGTTAAAGGAATAAGTGCTTTTGAACAGGGAACAAAGCTGCCCATATGTGCCATCAGCGTGATAAGTGCCGTTTGTCGTAAAATCGCACTCTTACCACTCATATTGGGTCCGGTAAGAATGATGATTTGTTGCGCATCGGGGTCCAGTAAAATATCATTGGTGATATAGCTTTCGCCGGTAGGCAAATTGCGTTCAATAACCGGATGTCTGCTATCGCGCAGATCTAAAATTAAATTGTCGGTAAGTGTTGGTTTTACATATTGAAGTTGTAGGGCATTATTTGAAAAACAGCAAAGACAATCTAAAACAGCCAGTAGTTGCCCGTTTTGTTGCATGGGCAAGATATAATCTTGCAATTCATTTAATAGTTTTTCAAATATGCGTAATTCAATTTGCAAGATTTTGTCTTCTGCGCCTACAATCTTTTCCTCGTATTCCTTTAATTCGGGTGTGATGTAACGTTCGGCGTTGGTAAGGGTTTGTTTTCTTATCCAACTGTCGGGTACTTTTTCTTTATGTAAATTGGTTACTTCCAAATAATAGCCAAAAACATTGTTGAAGCCTATCTTAAGAGAATTGATGCCGGTGGCAATCGCTTCCTTTTGCTGTAATTCTACTAAGTAGCCTTTTCCGCCACTGGCGATTGCTCTTAATTCATCCAATTCTGCATCAATGCCTGTAGCAATCATTCCGCCTTTGGCGGCAACAGCAGGTGCATTTTCAACTAATTCAGTGCCTATTTTTTCGGTAATATATTTACATGGATTGAGTGCATCTGCCATGCGTCGAATAAAACCGTTGGGGGAGTTGATGGCTAGTTGTTGAACGGCATCTACTTGTTGTAAACCTCTGGCAATTTGAAGCACTTCGCGTGGATTCACTTTTTTTAAAGGAACCTTACTTACCAAGCGTTCAATATCCCCTGCTTGTTTTAAATAAGTTACAAATTGATTGCGCAGTTCGGTTTCTTTGATTAAATATTCAACGGTGTCTAAACGTTCCTGAATTTTTACTGCATTATTCAACGGCAGTAAAAGCCAACGTTTTAATAAACGCGCACCCATTGGCGAAACCGTATTGTCTAAAACTTGTAATAACGTTTTATTTTCCGGATTACCGCCAAGCAATTCTAAATTACGAATGGTGAATTTATCCATCCATAAATGCTCTTGTTTGTCGATGCGCTGTAACGCAGTTATATGGCCTAGGTTTGGGTGTTCGGTGTCGCGCAAATAATGCAAAATAGCCCCAGCAGCGATGATAGCGGTATGCATTTGTTCTACACCAAATCCTTTCAAGCTATGGGTGCCAAAATGTTTAAGCAAGTTTTCGGTGGCATAGGCTTCGGTAAAAATCCATTCATCCATGCCATAAGTAAAAAACTTACTGCCAAAAAAATCTTTGATTTGCTTTTGTTGGTTACGCTGATAAATGAGTTCAGCTGGTTTTAAGCTTTGCAAAAGTTTATCGGCATATTCACGATCACCTTCAGCCACAAAAAATTCGCCGGTGGTGATGTCTAAAAATGCAATGCCTGTGGTATTTTCGGTAACATGCAATGCTGCTAAAAAGTTGTTACTGTTATAGTCCAACATTTTGTCATTAATTGCCACGCCCGGTGTAACTAATTCGGTTACGCCTCTTTTAACAATGCCCTTTGCTTGCTTGGGGTCTTCTAATTGATCGCAAATAGCTACACGATACCCGGCTTTAACCAGTTTATGCAGGTAGGTATCCAATGCATGGTGCGGAAATCCGGCTAATTGCGAAGAGTTTTCATCGCCATTGTTTCGCTTAGTTAAAGTAATGCCTAAAACAGTAGAGGTATTCACCGCATCCTGCCCAAAAGTTTCATAAAAATCACCTACCCTAAAAAGTAGAATGGCATCAGGGTATTTGGCCTTGATGGCATTATGTTGCTGCATGAGGGGTGTTTCAGATTGCGCTTTGGCCATAACAATAAACGATGCCGGAGTGTTTGATGATTTTTTACGGCGATCGCAAAAATACCGCTTTCAACACGTATTACTAATACCAATTTGAATTTGTGCATATGATGGGGGAATGTTATTGGCGTTTAGAAATGCAAATAGTTTCAATAAGGATTCAGCAAAGGTCAATTTTTATGAGTGGCCACTTTCTGCTTCCAGTGAATTACTTTTGCCAAAATAAACTGATTGGGTAATGAGAAAATTGAGCATGGATGAATTGAATCGCAAAACGGTTGACGAGTTCAAACAAGCCGAAAAGATTCCGGTAATTGCTGTTTTGGAGAATATCCGTAGCGCTTACAATGTGGGTAGTGTGTTTCGTACGGCTGATGCTTTTTTAATTCAAGCAATATATATCACGGGCTATACTTGTGTGCCACCCCATAAAGAGATTAAGAAAACAGCCTTGGGTGCCGAGGATTCGGTTACTTGGAAGCATTTTAATAATGCTGATGAAGCCATTGATGATCTGGCTGCGCAAGGCTACGAAGTATGGGCGGTGGAACAGGCTGAGGGGAGTTTGCCCTTACAGCAGGTGCAAGTTGAACCGGGGGATAAAATTGCCGTCATTTTTGGAAATGAAGTTACCGGTGTTGAACAATCTACCATTGCACGTTGTAAAGGATGTATAGAAATACCTCAATTTGGTATGAAGCACTCCTTAAATATTGCTACAGCAGCCGGGGTTGTTTTGTGGGAATTAATAAGAGGAAAAGTTGAGTAAATAAATTTAGATAAGGGTTTTAACTATTTGAAAAAGAATTATTTACGACAAAATGAAGTTTAAAAGCTATCTTAGTTTAGTGAAGTTTTCGCATACCATTTTTGCGATGCCTTTTGCATTGATTGGTTTTTTTATTGGAGTGCGTGCCTTGGACCCCAATTGGGCCGGTCCAATACCTTACAGCAGTATGACGGAGAAATTGCAATGGTATTTTACTTCCAATTATCAAATATTGTTCTTGGTATTGCTTTGTATGGTGTTTGCACGTTCAGCTGCCATGGCATTTAATAGATGGTTAGATGCTGCCTATGACGCAAAAAATCCTAGAACAGCGGTAAGAGAAATTCCGGCAGGTATAATTCAGCCTAAAAATGCTTTAATGTTTGTGATAATAAATTGTTTGTTGTTTATTATTTGCACATTCTTTATAAATCGGTTGTGTTTCTTTCTTTCACCTGTAGCGCTTTTTGTAATTCTTTTTTATAGTTATACCAAACGTTTTACTGCGCTTTGTCATGTGGTTTTAGGGGTGGGTTTGAGTTTGGCACCTATAGGCGCCTTTCTAGCGGTAAATAATGGATTTCAATTATTGCCTATTTTGTTTTCATTTGCGGTTTTATGTTGGGTAAGTGGTTTTGATATTATTTATGCTTTGCAAGATGATCAATTTGATCGATCTCAACAATTACATTCCATCCCTGTAAAATTAGGAAGGAGTGGTGCATTATTACTGTCAAGGTTATTACATTTTTTGGCAGCAGCGCTTATTGTTAGTGCCGGCGTTTATGGTCAAATGGGGCTCTTATATTGGGGTGGGGCAATGGTATTTAGTGGCTTATTGCTTTATCAACATCGTTTAGTTAAGGTGAATGATTTGAGTAAAGTTAATTTGGCATTTTTTACAACTAACGGAATTGCTTCAGTTGTTTTTGCAATTTTTGTAATTGCAGATATTTTTTTAACATCAACTGTTTAATTGCAATTTGATTGGAGGTTTTATGGTTTAATTATTTAAAAATGAACTGGATATGGCAAGGATAATGGCAATTGATTATGGTGGAAAAAGAACCGGTATTGCCGTCACAGATCCATTACAGATTATTGCAACCGGCTTAACAACCATCGAAAGCAAAGAGCTGATACCTTTTTTAAAATCCTATTTTCAATCCGAATCGGTAGAAAAAATAATCATTGGTATGCCCCTTAATTGGGATGAGTCGGCCACACATGGAACGCCTCTGATAAAGGCTGCTATCAAACTTATTCAAAAGAATTTTCCGCAAATGCCCTTGCAGGAAGTGGATGAGCGCTATACTTCTTCCTTGGCAAAACAAGCGATGCTAGAGATGGGGATGAAGAAAAAAGACCGAAGAGTAAAAGGAAATGTAGATGTTATTGCGGCAACAATTATCCTTCAGGAGTTTTTGCAGCACCGTTGAGCCCGCTTTTTTATTACTTTTGCGGCAGAAACAATTCGGTTGGTTTTGCCGATATTTCATATTTGCCCTTGCATATTCATTTTTCACTTATAGAAACGCATGATTTTACCAATAGTAGCGTATGGTTCGCCTGTTTTACGCAAAGTATGTACTGATATTGATGCCAATTATCCCGGACTTCAGCAATTAATTGCCGATATGTGGGAAACCATGTATAACAGTAATGGGGTAGGATTGGCTGCCCCTCAAATTAATAAAGGTATTCGCTTGTTTGTGATTGATAGTACCCAAATTTTTGAAAACTTGGAAGAGGATGAGGAAGGATTATATCCCGATGGTCCGGGTGTAAAAGAAGTGTTCATTAATGCCAAAATTCAAAAATTGGAAGGAGAGGATTGGTCGTATAACGAAGGCTGTTTGAGTATACCAAAAATTCGGGAAGATGTGATGCGAAAGCAAACTGTAACTCTTTCTTATTTAAATGAGTTGCTGGAACCCCAAACCAAAGTTTTTAATGGTATTACGGCCAGAGTAATTTTACACGAATACGATCATATAGAAGGAAAACTGTTCATTGATTATATGAAACCATTGAAAAAAACATTGATTAAGCGTAAGCTCGATGATATTTCAAAAGGAAAAGTAAGCGTAGATTATCGCATGTTGTTTCCGCGTTAAGCAGCCCTAATTACATAACTTTGCAGGTATGATTCAAAAAGTCATACCTGTTTTTTTTTGTTTAATACTAGGTTGCTACCTGCAGGTACCTGCACAGCCTAAACCTGATTCTACTATTCAAATAGGGCAAAAGTATATTCAACTTTCAGAAGTGGTGGTGAGTAATCAATTGAATATTCCGGTTTTCATCGAAAGAATAAAAAATGACACCAGTTTTTATAAAGCCTTTAGAAATTTAAGAGTGCTCAATTATTCGGCAATCAATGATGTTCGAATGCTTAATAAATCAGGCGAGTCTGTCGCCACTTTATTTAGTAAAACCCGTCAATTACGTGAAAATAATTGTAGGCGAATGGAAGTGATTGAACAGCAAGTAACCGGTGACTATTTTGATGAAGAAGGGGAGCCTGCCTATTACACTGCAGAAATGTACGCCGGTTTGTTTTTTACAAAGGGTTTAATTTGTGGGGAAAGTAATATCGTTGCCGGTAAATCCTTTACAACCGAAGGTAAATCTGGCATGGAAAAACATAAGGAACAATTGAAAATGTTGTTTTTTAATCCGGGCAAACGTATTAGTGGCCTTCCTTTTATGTCTTCCAAAACCGCTATTTATGATGAGGAGTTAGCCGATTTATATGATATGAAGGTGGATATGGATGCGTACAATGGAGCTAGTTGTTATATATTTTCTCAAAAAGTAAAACCGGGTAAAGAAGGGGAAGTTGTTGTGGATTCTATGACTACCTGGTTAAATGATAAGACATTTGAAATGGTAGCTCGTACTTACAGTTTAAGCTACAGCGCCGGGGTATATGATTTTGATGTTACCATGGAAGTTCAACTAACCCATGCTGCCGGTTTATTGGTTCCCTCACTCATTCGTTACACGGGTAATTGGAAAGCTTTGTTTAAAAGAAGAGAAAATGGGGTATTTACCGCAACGCTATATGATTTTAAATAATATAGCCTGATTGTATAAGGTTTACAATCATTTTTCAATTGTGGCAAATTTTACATATTTAGATTTTGTCGGATTTTTCTTACTTTTTTTTACGTTTCAGATAATATTCCTTCAACAACGGCGTTTAATATGTGCCTCCAAGATGAGCGCTTGTGCTTGGTAAACAAGATGTTTTCTTTGGGGGTTACAGAACCGAATTAGGTTCGTAAACAAAGACCTGATTTCTATCGGGTCTTTT
>JBJOQA010000314.1:0-6327 GCA_046050225.1 Bacteroidota bacterium
CCTTATAATTTCCTAAATCCAAAGATTCGATACAACCAATAGCCATTATATTGCATCCATCTTGAACGTTATTCATCTCTAATAAATAAAAATCAATCACATGTTAGACAATCTTATTCAACTGGTAAAAGACCAAGGTTTAAACTCCATAATCAATAATCCAGCGGTGCCCAACGAAAAAAACAATGAAGTATTGGCCGATGCCACTCATTCGGTAACCGATGGCTTACAAGGCCTGCTTTCGGGCGGCGGTTTACAAAGTTTAACTGCTTTATTTAGTCAGGGTGGCGATACCGGAGGTCTATTACAAAATCCAACCGTACAAAATATCGTGAGCAACTTTACCGGAAAACTAACCAATCAACATGGCGTAGCCGGCGATCAGGCATCGGGTATAGCCAATAGCCTAATACCCAATGTATTGAGCAACTTGATTCAAAAAACTAACAACCCCAATGATTCAAGCTTTGATTTAAATGGAATTATGCAATCTTTATCAGGCGGTAGCGGCTTCAATTTGCAAGGATTGGTAAGCAAATTCGCCGGAGGCGGATTAGATACCGACGGAGATGGAAAAGTAGAAGTTTCTGACATTGTAAGTAAGGTAACCGGCGGCGGAAATAGTGGCGGTGGCGGACTAACTGACATGCTAAAAGGCTTCATGCAATAAATTCTAAATAATTGTTAATCTAACCAAAGTTTTTTTGATAAGGCAATTTGCTAATTATTAAGCATTTACCTTTATTAAGACAATTAGCATTCGAAATTTATTCGGCAGAAAGGAAATAAATATATTGTTTGCTCGTTTATATTTTGAAAATGCAATTGAAATAGCGGTTTAAGAAATAGTTAACAACCTGTTTGAAACCAATGGCACATCAATTGCGTTATATAATTAAAGACACGACATTCAAATCTGAATAAAGATTTTCTCATAAGCAGTTAGTTTTGGTAAACGGCCCCGATTTCAATCGGGGCTTCTTCTTTATAGAATTTCAACCAAATGCTTGTCATCTCCCATCTTATACTCAAATTTGCGTTAGTTTACCAGTTATGCAAATCATTTCATGACACACAAAACCAAAGGCATTGTATTACGCGCCGTAAAATATGGTGAAACCAGTTTGGTGGTTACCATCTTTACCGAACTATTTGGGATTCAAACCTATATGGTGAATGGCGTGCGCAGTAGCAAAAAAGGAAGTAGCAAAGCAGCTTTTTTTCAGCCTGCCGCCATGTTGGATTTAGAAGTGTATCATAATGACCAAAAATCGATGCATCGCATCAAAGAATGCAATTGGCATGTATTGTATGAACGCATTTTTTCGGAGGTAGTTAAAAATTGTATCGCGCTTTATATTACCGAACTATTACACAAATGTTTGCGGCAACCTGAACAACAAACCGATTTGTTTGAGTTTTGCGAAGATGTGTTTTTATCCCTCGACCAGGCCAATGGTACGGTTGCTGCAAATTTGCCCTTATTTTTCGCTTTGCAACTACCCCAGTTTTTTGGCTTCAAAATGAATAATGAAGACGTAACCGAATATAGTTTTTTGGACTTACAAGAAGGTTGTTTCACCGAAATCCAACCGCATCACCCGCATTTTTTAGACTATGATTTAGCGGCGCAAAGCGCCTTACTGTTGCAGGTACAACACCCCGATGAATTAGCAGAAATTAAACTTAATCAGGCAATTAGGCGCAAATTACTGCATAGCTATCATCAATATTTTAACCTACAGTTGCCTGAGTTTGGAACGATGAAAACAATAGCAGTTTTATACGATGTGCTCTAATTAAACAGCTCGCTCTAAGGCTCTTAACCAACGTTCCGGAATTTCATTACGACTAGCCATAATATAATCCTCCTTGCTGCAGGCGATCATTTTATTATCCGGCAATTGCATCCACCATCTGCCGGTTTTGCGACTTTGTAAAAACAAGGTTTCTACTTCGGCAAAAGCTGTGATAAATTCATAGAAATTATTGCGATGTTCAAATGAAGATTCGTGCTTGCACCTATTTTTGCCGTCGATAAAATACCAAAGCATTTGCGCAATTTGCTTGGCGGTTAGTTCGTGTGCATCGGTAGTTGATTCGTAGCCGTAAATGCCAAAACTATTGACTTGACTACTAAGTCCGGTATACTGAGCGAGCACACAGGCTTCTTCGCCGGTAAACCCGTTAGGGCTGCAGGTTACACTTGGTGCATCGCTATACTTAATGGCATTAATATCAAAACTAACCATATTGGCATTGCGAATAACGGGTTCCATTTCCTCAATATTTTCCTTTGCCTTTCCAACGCGATAACAATCAAAACGCAGGCGATCCATGGTTTCAATCATTCGAGGATGAACAAAATAACTTTGAAACCCTATATGATTATAATGTTTTACAAAATTGGGCTCGCCGGTGAGCATTTCTAGTAAAAAATTTTCACTTCTTAAAGAACTTTCGCCACGCAAATCAATAGTAGCATCAATACAAGTAGCTTCAATATGTTTACCTAAATCGCGATAAGCAAAATACTGCGCCAAGGTTAAATCGTGAGATCCTCCTAAGATCACTACGGTTTTTCCTAAACGAAATAAATCCATGAGCACTGTTTTTAATGCTGCATAGCTATCACCAATAGTAGCCCCTGTTTTTACATTTCCAATATCTGCAATTTTAATCTCATTATGCCAATAATGTAATTGGTAAAGATGCTTACGAATGATATTTGCATTTTCAATACCCAGATTAAACTTTCCGTTTCCTCTATATTCCCCAACGCCTAACAAAACAATATCAGCAGCATTTAAATCCGGCAATTCTTGTTCGTAAGTGGCAATATGTTTTGCTAATTGTCCATCATTGTAACCCGCATCTTCATTCAACGAGTGCATATCTACGGGTATGAGAAAATCAGAAATATCCTGCATTGGAAAAATAATTTGCGGCAAACATAAACAAAATGTTTTTGCCCCCATAGTAATGCAGCAAAATTGTAAAAAATATTAAGCTACTTAACGAAAATGAATTTTGTACAAGTCATAGATACAACATAAAAAAAACCCGCAGTAGAAACTGCAGGTTTTCTTTGTTTTTGTATGATTAAAACCCTCTTAGAATTTTTGGAATCTTGAATAACAGAAAGCATTTCCGTAAACAATTCTAACATTGTAGAAGCCATTTGGCAAACTGCCAATATTTAAGTGAATATTATTGTTTCCGGTAAATCCTTGAATAACCTGAGCACGAACCAACATATTTTGTGCGTTATAAACATAAACATTAATGTACTGTGGTTGCGTTAAATGCAAATTGAAATAAACATTATTACGTGCCGGATTTGGATAGGCTTGTAAGAAACATTGACTTGGTGCAACTGTACTGTAAATGTTTACGGTATTGCAAGTTTCCTTCACACATCCGTTAGGCAATATTGCTCTTAAGCAAACTTGGTAACGGCCTGTATCACTAAATACATGCGTAGGATTAAACTGATTTACAAATACTGAAGTTCCCGTATCACCAATGCGTTTAAAACTCCATTGTTGTTGCAAAATTCCCACATTGCTTTGTGCAAAGAAGTATAATTTATTCAGCATGTAGTTATCTCTACGATAGAAGAAAGAAACACGCGCTGAATCGCAAGAAATTGCTGTTCCTGCAACTACAATCGTATCGCAACGAGTTTTTACACAACTATCACTAGTAACAACAGTTAAACAAGCAAGATAGCGACCCGGTTGAGTATACAAATGCTCTGCATTCCAACTATTAGCAGTACTACCATCTCCAAACGACCAGGTTGCTGTTGCATTATTTGGAGAAACGGCCGTTGTATTGTTTTGGAAAATAATATTGCGCACATTAGCTGTACTAACACGGGTAGTAAAGGCTGCTTGCCAGCTACAGCTAGTAGGAGGAACCACCACACTAATGGTTTGACAGGTGTCGCTGATACAAGTATTATTTACCGTAATTTTTAAGCAAATGCGATAAACACCGCTTTGTGCATATATGTGTGAAGGCGACCAAACATTACTGCTGGTACCGTCGCCAAAATTCCATACCACATTTGCAGTAGCATTAACCGGCGTGCTATTATTGTTAAAGTAGAAGGCATTACTTCTAGACGAATCCGGTACAATCGTAAAGGATGCATGTGCATTACATGGAGTTGGAATAACTACAACTGTTATTGTTTTACATTCCATGCGATCGCAACTAAATAAATTGGTACCCGGAATTAATCGTTTAATTCTCAAACATGCAGTATAGGTTCCGGGCTGTGTGTACACATGACGCGGATTATTTACATTAATCGCAATTGGCGAACCGTCACCAAAGTTCCAGAACAGTGAATCTGGTGTACTTGCAACAGGAACAGAAGTATTGGTAAATTGATAAGTATTAGGACCCACACCTGCGGTTGAATCGCGATAAAAACTAAAATTGGCGGTTAAATTGCAATCTGCATTCACTACAACGGTATGGCAGACTTCTCTCACACAAGCCGGAACACCTGAAGATGCTGCCTTTTTAATAATTAAACATACATTATAGGTGCCTGGAATACTATAGGTATGACTTCCGTTAAACGCGTTAGATGTTGTGCCATCACCATAAACCCATCTTACCGAATCAATTCCGGATGTTGGTGTACTTTGATTAGGGAAATAGAAACTATTGCCTTGGGCAGAATCGCGAATAACATCAAATGCTGCCACCAAATTACAAGTATTTGTATTGGCTACGGTAACAGAATGGCAAATTTCGCGCACACAAACCGGAACACCCGGACCGATTACTTTTTTAATAACCAAGCAAACATTATACGTGCCCGGTGCTGTATATACATGACTACCGTTATAGGTATCTGAACTTGTACCATCACCATAAAACCATCTGGTGGTATCTATCCCAGCCGTTGGCGTACTCAAATTTGAGAAATAGAAACTGTTGGCACGGGTGGTATCTCTAACCACATCAAATGCTGGTACTAAATTACATGCATTCGCACTTACAAGTGAAATGGTTCTACAAACTTCTCTCACACAATTGACAGCGCTATTATTTAACTTCACGCGAATACAAACATTGTAAATACCAGCCTGTGCATAGGTATGGGTTGGATTGGCTTCATAAGAAACAGTGCCATCTCCAAAATTCCAGCGTATTGAATCGGTTGGGTTAAACGGTGAACTTTGATTGGTAAAATGAACAGTATTAGGATTGGTACTGTCTACCGACATGCTAAAATAGGCTTGGAGATTACAAATTGGAACTTGAACCTGAACTAACCTGCATGAATCATCCACACAAGTTGCACTGTTACCATACGCCCTTAAACAAACATTAAAAGCACCTGATGTTGTAAATATATGGGTTGGATTTGCGGCCGAAGAGGTTGTACCATCACCAAAAAACCAAACATATTGATTGATTCCACTAGTTGAAAGATTGGTAAAATAAACTTTATTGGGCTGAACAGAATCCCTAACAAAACTAAACGCTGCATGTACATTACATGAATCAGGAATAGAATCGAGTAAAATGGTAATGGCTTGAATGGACGAGTCCAAACAACCTTGGGTATTACTGCTATCGCGATAATTTACAACATGAATGATATTGTAAACGCCGCTTTGCGAATAGGTATGTGATGCGGTAACATTATAATTTGGAAGTGAATTGTCTCCAAAAGTCCATTGGTGTTGCACCAAAGCAGCCGTATTTAAATTAGTTGGGCTGACCTGTACCGTATTGCCGCCAGAAACCGTAAAGGTAAATGCAGGATTACAAATTGTACCGGGTTGTGCTTGTGCAACTTGAAAAATCATCCCCAATGTCAATAGTATAAAGGATAAATATTTTTTCATGTTTTGGGTTTAAAAATTGTCAGGTTAAAGTGTTGTTCGCTAAAAAGATGCTGTGGGTAATTCGGGCGCTGCCCGGAGATTAAAAAAAATCACCATTTTTCTTTTATTTCCTTTAAAAAAGCTGCTACAGCCTTCCTTATTTTGGCAGTTTTTCCTTGGTGATTGCCGACTAAAACAGAAAAAAGTAATAATCGATTTTTATTAGTAATGAGATAGCCACTAAGTGCAACCTGATTACTTAACGTGCCGGTTTTAGCAAAAATATGTTCTTTTTCGGTGAGATAATAGTTTTGTAGCGTTCCTTGCCCACCGGTAGGCAATAGATTTTGCATGCGTTTGAGCCCGAAGTCTTGTAACATTTTTTGCAAAATAAACACCATTGAATTGGGACTGAACAAGTTATATCTACTCAAACCGCTTCCGTCAACCCAACGTGGCATTTGAGGAATCC
>JBJOQA010000315.1:0-2630 GCA_046050225.1 Bacteroidota bacterium
TGACCCATTGAAGCCTCCTGTTCGGCGTTTTTTATTAATGACTTATCACTCATTAAACTCGCTTTCCAAAAGCCCATGGTTGCATGCTGTTTAAAGGCAGCCATCGAGCACATCATCTCGCCCCGATAATCAAAGTGCGGAAATCCCCATTTTATTTTCTCTTCAACATCAACACAAGTAAGATGCACGAGTTCGCGAATATGATTTAATATAGGTTGGGCAAACGGCTTAGCGTTGGCAATATATTGATCAACTGCTTGTAAATATGCTGAAGCCATGTTCAATGCATTTTAGGAATAATACCAATTTACAAAGAAATATTATCGTGCAATCGTTTTGCCTATTTTCTCCCATTTTAAATAACCCAAATGCAACACGTCCGCCACCAATTGCTTGTTAGGCTTAATTTGTAATTGCCATTCTTTTTTGATGGCAGTAGGTAATATGTCGGCCACATTCATTATGTCATCCACATCCACACCATATTGATCGTCGATATGCGATTCGGCACCTTTAAAGCCGGTATGCTTAAAGAAAGTTGTTTTTTTTGCTGCAGCAATGGCTTTCGATTTTTCGGTGGCAACTTCTAAAATTTTATAATGGTATTCTTCCATTTCGGCCTGTTTGTATCCGCCTAGGTTTAAGAAGAATAATTGGTTGGTTTTTGCCTTTTTTTTGTTGCGTGGAACCACATCAATTTGATAGCCATTCACCGCTGTAACTGTTCGCCATGCGTCGATATGTATCTTGCCGGCATTAGGCCAAAAGGCCAATAACTGCGGCTTTATATCCTCTAAATGCTCGCCGATACCAAAAAATACATCATGTTGTTCGGTATGTCGTCCTTTGGGTCTGCATCCCACTAAAACCATAAATAATTGTGGCATATACTGTTGTTGAATAGTCAAAAAAATAGCCCCCAACGGAGGCTATTCGTTGAAATACTAAGATAAGTTTATTGTTGCTGGAAGTAATCACTTACTTTCAAATCTTTACTACCCGGTGTATAAATATAAAAACCTTCGCCACTCTTAACGCCTAAGTTGCCGGCGGTAACCATATTTACCAGTAACGGACAAGGTGCGTATTTAGGGTTACCAAATCCATCTTGTAATACCCTTAAAATATTGAGGCAAACATCAAGTCCAATAAAATCTGCTAATTGCAGCGGCCCCATTGGATGTGCCATGCCTAACTTCATTACAGTATCAATTTCTTCCACACCTGCAACGCCTTCAAACAAGCTATAAATGGCTTCGTTAATCATCGGCATCAAAATGCGATTGGCGATAAAACCGGGATAATCATTCACCGCGCACGGAATTTTACCTAATTGCTTACTTAAGTCAACAATGGTATCGGTTACTTCTTTTTTAGTAGCATAGCCATTGATGATTTCTACCAATTTCATCACCGGTACCGGATTCATAAAGTGCATGCCAATTACATGATCGGGGCGCTTCGTTACCGATGCAATTTTAGTAATGCTGATAGAGGAGGTGTTACTCGCCAAAATACAACCATGAGGCGCAAATAAATCTAAACTTTTAAAAATTTCTAATTTAAGTGTTACGTTTTCGGTGGCGGCTTCCACCACTAAATCGGCTGTTTTAACCCCGCTGCCTAAATCGTTGGAAGTGGCAATATTATTGAGTGTGCTTTGCTTTTGTGCTTCGGTAATCGTGCCTTTAGCAATTTGACGATCAAGGTTTTTGGCAATGGTGGCTAATGCGCGTTCCACTTGCGTGGGGTTAACATCTACCAAGGTAACTTGAAAACCACTTTGTGCAAAAACGTGCGCGATACCATTTCCCATGGTCCCGGCGCCAATAACACTTATATTTTTCATAATGGCATTTTATACATTCAGCTAATTGCAAGCAGCGCCTTACAAAGTGCTGTTTGCAAAAGCCGAATTGGTGAAAGAAGAAACGAGTTTGTGAGCTTATTTAAAAGCATTAAAACCGGTAACATCCATACCTGTAATTAACAAGTGGATATCATGTGTTCCTTCGTAAGTAATTACACTTTCTAAATTCATCATATGGCGCATAATCGGGTATTCGCCGGTAATGCCCATACCGCCTAGCATTTGACGCGCATCGCGTGCAATGTTGGTGGCAACTTCGCAAGCATTACGTTTAGCCATACTCACTTGAGCAGGTGTTACGCGACCTTCGTTCATTAAAGTACCCATGCGCCAGTTGAGTAATTGCGCTTTGGTGATTTCGGTAACCATTTCGGCTAATTTCTTTTGTTGCAATTGAAATCCGCCAATAGGGCGACCAAACTGCACTCTTTCTTTGCTATAGTTTAATGCGGTATCATAGCAATCCATCGCCGCACCAATAGCGCCCCAAGCAATTCCGTAACGTGCTTTGGTTAAACAGCCTAAAGGACCTTTTAAGCCTTTTACATTAGGAAGAATATTTTCTTTCGGCACTTTTACATTATCAAAAACCAATTCGCCGGTAGCACTGGCGCGTAAGCTCCATTTGCCATGCGTGGTAGGCGTACTAAATCCTTCCATACCTCTTTCAACAATTACGCCGCGAATATCACCGGCTTCATCTTTTGCCCAAACCACAGCAACCTGACTAAATGGGGCATTACTAATCCACATTTTAGCG
>JBJOQA010000316.1:0-12440 GCA_046050225.1 Bacteroidota bacterium
AAACGGATGCTGATTTACAACAGTTTCTTGATGCAATGCGTTAGCCGCTAATTCATCCACCTTTCGGTTGAGGTGAAGAAAAAAATGGGGAAATCATCTTTTAAAACGGATGTTTTCCCCATTTTTTGTTTTTTGGGTGAACGTACTTTTGTATTCCTTCTATAAGGATCGCATGAATCTTTTTTGGTTGTACCCTAACACGCCCCACTGTTTCATGTATTTGTTTTTTATTTCAGTTATGACCATTTTATTTCAATTATGCTGAAAATGAAATTGATTACTTGGTATTTTATATATTTAAAATATAAATAATTACATTAAAAATAATATATGGAAGCAGCAGTTTGGATAATAGCCATTATAGCTACCGCTATTTTGTTGTTGAGGATGGGCATTTTGATCAATCTCAATAAGCAAAATAAATCATTGGAAAATAAAGGATTGTTGGTAGTGAATGAGGCGATAGGATCTTTAAAAGGAATGGAGGGGCTTATATTGGGCTTTGGGTGGGGCGCTATCATTTTTTGGGATGCAATCACCTCATTATGGATGCTGTTGTTAATTGCATCTGCTTCGGGGATTATCTTCCTTTATTTTTATCATTTGTTATTGCAAGAATTTAGCATTAAAGTGCCTCCGAAATTATTTACGGCCGAGCAAACAATTGGCAAGCATGCAGAAGTTGTTCAGTTAATTCCGCCTAGAAAATATGGGAAAGGTAAAATAGTGGTGATGGTGGGTGAAGCCAATTATGAAATGGAGGCCATTACCAATCATGTTTATAAATTAGAAAGAGGGTTACCTGTTAAAATTATCGCCATTGAAAATAGCGATCTTTTGTTGGTTATTCCTGAATAAAGAGATGTTGTAAATTCTAATCTTTAAATGAAACGCAGCATACTTTTTTTTGAAAATGTATGCTGCGTTAATTTTTTTATAAGCATTAGTCTATGATTTGATTGCGCAACAAATCTTCAAATACATCGCGCTTGCGAATTAATCGGGCTTTGCCTTCAAGTACCATCACTTCTGCGGGTTTTAAGCGAGAATTGAAATTGCTACTCATTTCAAAGCCATAGGCGCCCGCATTATAAAATACCAAATAGTCGCCTTCACGCACCTCATTTAATTTTCGATCCCAAGCAAATGTGTCGGTCTCGCAAATATTACCCACTACATTGTAAATGCGTTCGGCTCCTTTTGCGTTGCTAATATTTTCAATATGATGATAAGCGTCGTACATCATTGGTCGAATTAAATGATTGAAGCCACTGTTAACGCCAACAAAAACGGCTGCAGGAGTTTGCTTAATAACGTTGGTTTTTACAACGAAATAGCCACTCTGACTAACTAAGAACTTACCCGGTTCAAACCATACTTGTAATTTTTTACCGGTTTCTTGTTCAAATTCTACAAAAGCTTGTGCAACTTTTTCGCCCAAAGTATTGATATCGGTTTGGGCATCTCCAGGTTGATAGGGTACTTTAAAACCGCTACCTAAATCAATGAATTCTAGTTCCGGAAAATGACTGACTGTATTCAACATTACATCCAATCCTTCTAAAAACACTCGGATATCTTTAATCTCACTGCCGGTATGCATATGAATACCGGTTACTTTTAATTGGGTAGTTTTTACAATGCGTTCAATATGGCGCAATTGGTGAATAGAAATACCAAATTTACTATCAATATGACCGGTTGAAATTTTATAATTTCCGCCTGCCATGATATGCGGGTTTAAGCGAATACAAACAGGATAGGAGTTTCCAAAAGTGTTTCCAAATTGTTCAAGAATAGAAATATTATCAATGTTGATATTTACTTCCAATTCACGAGCAGCAACAATTTCATCAAAATCAACACAGTTGGGTGTAAACAAAATTTGTTTGGGTGCAAAGCCGGCCATCAAGCCTAACTTTACTTCGTTAATGCTTACGCAATCCAATGATGCGCCTAAAGATTGTACATACTTTAGAATATTAATATTCGTAAGTGATTTACAGGCATAAAAAAAATGAGCATCGCATTTCTTAAAAGCGTCTTTGAGTCGATTGTATTGTTCTGCAATTTTCTCGGCATGATAAATATATACCGGAGTGCCAAATTCATCTGCAATGGCAATGAGTTGTGAATAGGATAAATTATCTGTCATGCTACGAAAATAGCACATAATCTATTTAGATGCTAGAGTATGCCTAGTCAATCCAAAAATTATTTAAACGGAGTTGTGTGGATAGGGGTAGATAATGAATAGGTAATGCCGCTTGTGTTGCGGTGAGGCCATTATTTTGAATAAAGTGATTCGTACCATTGCCTTGTTCAAAATCGAATCTATAAGCATGCATAAATTGTGGTAGCATCAATTGATTTGATGCACCTGGATTTAATTTTTGCAAATAGTTTTTAGTGTTTAGGCTTAGTAAATGAAGTATATTTTTTTCGGTATATACCAATATTAATGGAGCGTCAATGCTACCTGAATTAAGTGCAAAATGGATTTGCGGGTTTACCTGTTGCACACGATTAGCCTTTTCAAATTTTGAAGGAAACCATTTGTTTTTTCCACCGCCATCACTAGGTTTTTTACTATGCCTTAATAGGCCATGATAAATATGTTGAAGTGAAATGGCATGGCCGGCAACCTCAATATCGCGTTGTTTCCAAAATGCACGCTGCCGCAAAAAGAGGGTACTGTCGTTACTTAATCGAATTTGGGTAAAAGCATTAAATAGATTAATCCAAAATGCCATTTTATGGCTATCGGTAGGTAATAAATGTGGTAATGAATCGGCATCCAAATCAGCTATTTCTTTCAAAATAGAAGTTGTTGGTAATTGCGCACTTACCGCATGAAGCAAATTTGCCGACAGCTCAATAGGTTTGTTGTTTTGCGACCAACCATTGAGCGAACTGCAAAGCAATAAAAGGCAAAACCATTTCATTCAACAATTTACTGTTTTTGCTTGAGTAATTGGGGCCAATTGATTTGTTAAATATTATTGTGGCGCTTCTTCAGATGAATTGTTTGCGCCGGAAGTTTCATCAGTTCTTGTTTCTTCATTCAAAGGTTCTGATTCAATGGGTTCATTTTCAGCTTCGGAATTTTCCGTTGCTTCTTCTTCATTGATCGGCGTAATGTTTTCGTTTGCTTCTGCTACCTCAATTTGGTTGGAGTTTGCAGATTGCTCATTTTCAACGTTAGGCGCTTCTGAAATGGTTTCTTCAGTTTCAACTGCTGTTGCCTGCATGTTTACCACAGTAGCTTGAACTAATTCTTCCATTAATACTTCGCTAATCTTTGGAAGGTCTTGGGTTGAATTTAAACCAAAATAATCCATGAAAGTTTTAGAAGTTGCATACACCAACGGTTTACCTACTGCGTCTTCGTTTCTGCCGGTGATGATTACCAAATCTTTTTCCAATAGTTTTTGAACGGCATAATCGCAGTTAACACCACGAATTAATTCAATTTCCGATTTGGTGATAGGTTGTTTGTATGCAATGATGGCAAGCGTTTCGAGTGCTGCCACTGAAAGACGTTTTAAGAATTTGTCGCCATTAAGTTGGGCTACTGTTTTATGGTATTCTTTCTTGGTTAAAAATTGCCAGCCTCCACCACTTTGTTTTAATTCAAATGCATAAAATTCGGCGGCATATTTCTCTTGAATACCTTCAATTGCAGCATCAATTTGTTCAATGGTGGCACGATCTTCAATAAACCCTAAGGCATTATTTAATAATTCCAACAATTCAACATTCGACAACGGTTTATCGCTGGCAAAAATCAAAGCTTCAATATGCGGTATTATTTGTGAAAGTTCCATGAATCAATGGCGTTGTGCAGTAAGAAATAAATCTTTAGGTATTGTGTTAAAAAGTAAACAGGAAGAAATGTTCCATGTTCATCGCTTCCTGTTCTACTTAAATGTTCTTATCGGTTTAACCGTTCAGGGCGGCCGCACCACTTACAATTTCTGTAAGTTCGGTAGTAATGGCTGCTTGACGTGCACGGTTGTAACTAATTTTAAGTGATTTCAATAATTCATTTGCATTTTCACTTGCTTTATCCATCGCCGTCATACGTGCACCATGTTCGCTGGCGTGTCCGTCTAACACGGCTTTAAATAATTGTGTATTTAAGATTTTCGGCATCAACTCGCTAATCAAAACTTCTTTATTGGGCTCAAAAATAAAATCTGATTTTTTAGCGCCTGCTTTATTCGCAATTTTTTGTACCGGTAAAAATTGTTCGGCAACAAAACGTTGGGTAGCTGCATTTTTAAATTCACTGAATACTAATTCTACCGCATCGATTTCTTTATTGGCAAAAGCCTGCATGGCATAAGCAGCAGCGGCTTGTACTTTTTCAAAAGATAAACCGGTAAAAATATCCCAATATTGGTCTACCACCTTGAAGCCATTTTTAGAAAAATGCTCATAGCCTTTTTTACCAATCGGTAAAACCTGAACATTCCCTTGCGCCAATTGCTCACTGTATTTTTCGCGAATAACTTGTTTGGCTAATTTAATCAAGTTACTGTTGTAACCACCGCATAATCCACGATCACTGGTTACTACAATCACTAAAACCTTTTGTGCGGAGCGTTCAGCAGCTAATGCTAATGAAATTTCACCTTCGCTTGTGCTAACTATATTGCTCATCATTTCCTGCAACTTATGGGCATAAGGACGCATTTGGGTAATGGCATCTTGAGCACGACGCAATTTTGCGGCACTCACCATCTTCATCGCTTTGGTGATTTGCTGCGTACTTTGAACACTTTTTATCCGGTTACGTACCTCTTTTAAGGCTCCTGACATATCGCTTTATTTGGTAATTAAAAAACAGATGATTTTCGGTGTGCAAAGGTAGTGCAAAAATGCTAAATGCCCATGTGGATTATGCACAATTAACTCCCGCAGCAATATTTCAAAAATACAGCACACATTTTTAGCTGCCATGCCATGAAACTAAAGGATTGTTTGATGTGTTAAGTTGAGTGTTTAAGTAGTTGATAGTCAATAAAATACGTAGTTTTTGTAAGTAAGTATGTCATGGAAACTAGCTGAAGGGGTTGTTGCAAAATGAAACACCCACCAAGTATTTGTTGGTGGGTGTTTACCGCTATTTTTAATTTTATTTGATCGAAAACTAGTTCAACGCTTTACCGATTTTCCTTTCTGCTAAAATACCTTGATTTCGGCATTTTTGTTTTCTTGCGGGCCCATTCCTCTAAATCCTCCGGTTTGCGGACGTTGTCCTTGGAACTTTTGGAGACGATAGGTGAATGACAGTAGGAAGTATCTAGTTAAACGATTTGAACGACTGTCGGTAATGGCATTGGCCGTAACCGATCTGCTAATATTGGTGTTTTGATTAAACAAATCATAAGCTGCCAATTTGATAACACCATTTTTCTTTTTAAATAATTGTCGCTCTATAGAGGCATTTAAGATGGCCAAATTTTGTGAAACAGCTGCATTTATACCATAGTTAAACGTGTAATCAAAATTGTATTTTAAAATCCATTTTTCTTTTAAGTCAATGTCGATATTACTGGTTAGTGTTAAGGCACTGCTATTTGTATTCTGTAATGTAGATAAAGTATTGGCACCCGGCGTAGTATATTTTACGTCGTTTAAGCTATAACTAGCGCCCAATCCCCATTGTAGCCAGGTTTTGTAGTTAAATTCAAAAACAAAACCTTGGCTTCCAATCCAGTTTTTGCCAATATTACGGATGCTGTCAATTAGGTTAATATTATGATTGTAATTGATAGATCCGGTAAGGGTAAGCACATATTTACGTTGCTTGAATGGGCGGGAGTACAAGTAAAACCCATTCACATTAAAATAGCCATTCACATTTTCCGGAATAGATAATTGTCCACCCTGACGACCGGTACTGATTACATTGTTTACAATTTGATTTTGGATGCTACTAAAGGTAAAGTTGGTGAAAATTACGCGTCCACTTGAAAAATGAAAATTATTGTAAGAAAAGTTGATATTATGGTTAATCGATGGCTTTAACAAAGGATTTCCCTTGGTAACAAATTGCGGATTACTGTTGTCCACCACTTCCTGAAGCTGGGTAAAAGTTGGTTGGGTTGCATTTCCCGAATAATTGGCAGATAAGGTTTTGGTTTTTGAAAAGTTATATTGAAAACGTGCAATTGGAAATACATTAATACGGTTGATGGTTTTATAAGAACTGTCTTTGGTGAGCGATTTTCCTTTAAGGCTTACCGGTTGCATACTTACGCCCAATGTATAATTGTATTTCTTCATGGTAGTTCTAACTGAAACACCTACACGATTATTGAAAAAATTGTTTTCAAAGTCATTTGAAAGTCCGGGTAATAAAATTGGGTTTAAATTAGCCGGATTGGCATCATAGGTTGATTTGTTATTACGCGTATAGTTTAAATTATGAGATGCGGCAATATCTAAATTTCTCGTTTTACTGAGCGGTTCAGAATAAGTGATACGAATGCCATAATTATGGGTGTTGTTTAATTGATTTATGTATTGATAACGGGTGAAATTATTAATGGGTGTTGTTAATACGGTGGTGTTATTCTGCGTGTTTTGATCACTGTTGTTTTCACCGGTTCCTAAACTAAGATTTGCAGATATATTTCTACCTCTTTTACGAAAGCGGTGGTTATATAATATCGTTCCACTGTAGTTAGGCGTATTGGTAGCCTTTTGGCTATTGTTAAAGCCCTCACTGGTTTTTAATCCGCTTAACTCATTGTAATCAAAAGCCGAAACCGTGTTATTATGGGTATTAGCGTAGGTAATGGTAGGACTCACTTTTAAATAATTGAAGGAGTCGATTTGATATTCAAAGTTTAAAAATAACCGGTGGTTATTGCTTCTATTGTTGGAGGTTGAATTTTGATTATTAATTAAAGAACCGCTTTCAAATATGTTTTGTGTTGAAGTAGTTTGAATGGCATTATTGTCTCTGTTACTGTAAGAATAGCTACCATAAACACTCATACCGTGCCCCCAATCATCCCGATAATTCAAACCGGTTGAATGTGCCGTCGTAATACCTGAATTATTTGATTGTCCGCCGGAAATAAAGCTTTGATCGCCGTTTTGTGCTGCATTCATAATGCCGCTTCCGCCCCCCATATCACTCATCATGCGTTGACCTTGGCGCATCATATTGCCCATTCCAACATTGTTGCTATTGCCACCTCCAAAATTAAAGAGCGATTGGTTGGCATTATTGCTATTGCCTAGTAAGGATATTTGTTGTTTATTGTTAAAGTAATTGGCATTAAAGCTTGTTGCATAGCGATCATTGGTGCCTATTCCGGCAGTTGCTCTACCAAATACCCCTTTATTCTTATCCTTCTTAATGGTTAGGTTAATTATCTTTTCCGGTTCTCCATCCTTGATTCCCGATACCGTTGCCTGATCGCCATAATCATCAATTACTTGCACTTTTTCGATAATGTTCGCTGGTAATTCTTTGGTTGCTGTTTGCACATCCCCACCAAAAAAATCTTTACCGTTTACACGTACTTTTGTTACGGTTTTGCCTTGTGCGGTAACATTTCCATCTTTATCAACCGAAACGCCGGGTAATTTTTTCAAAAGGTCTTCGGTAGTTGCATTTTCTTTTACTTTGAATGCGTCGGCACGATATTCAATCGTATCTTCTTTAATAATAATCGGCATGGCCGTTACCACCACTTCACCTAACATTTTAACGCGGGGCGCAAGAATAATTTTGCCAACCTTTATTTGCTTTTCTACCGTATTTACCGGAAAATATTTAGCTACAGGTTGAAATCCCAACTGGTTAAAAACAAGTGTAAAGGGGGTTGTAGGCACCGGGCTAATACTAAATTGGCCATTTTCATCGGTAAAAAAATAGCTGGTATCGCCGGGTAATGCCTTAATGACTAATCCTATCAGCGATTTATCTATTGGCTTTTGATTGGAAGAATCAATTACGATTCCGGTAATTTGACCGGATACTACGATATGGATACTAAGAAAAAAAACAAGGGTGTAAACAAATTTCATTCGTGCTATTTTTTCTACAAGGCCTTGAAACGCACTTGTTTGTTGAGAAGAGTAAAAGGGCGAAATTACCATTGAAAAAGTTTAAAAAGGTTATAAAAGTGATTAGCGGTAAGCTGTTTTAATCAATATTTGAGCTTTTTTAACCCAATTTTGATGAAAAGTCTGCCAATTCCCTTTTTTTTTCATTTATTTGATGTTCGAAAAATATTGCTTGCGTGTAAATTGATTTTATGTTGGATTTAACTGTTAACCTTTTTTTGACGCTATTAATTGAAATTCCCCTCATCGGTTTTTTCTTTAGGTCTAAAAAAAGAAATAAAGCTTATTTAGCTGCCTTTATTATTAATATCATCGTTTGGCCTTTGGTAAATATTATAATTCTTAATACCAACTTGTATGATAAGGCCTCACTGTTTAATCCAATGGTACAGATACCGGTTATACTAGTTGAAGCAGTTTTCTACCGCTTTTTTCTCAAATCTCCACTTAAAAAAGTAATGATTATGGCCCTGGCTGCAAACATTTTAAGTATTGTTGCAACCTATTATATTAAGATACCACACGAAATCTTCCTTAAAAAAGACGATACGATTTTAAGACAAGGATAAAATCCTTTTTAAACTTTTGCATGTTTCAAAAAATTGCCCACGTTACAATTGTTGTGCATGACTACGATGACGCGATTCGCTTTTATGTAGATCGATTGGGTTTCATTTTGGTGGAAGATACCGTTTTAAATAGCGATAAACGTTGGGTATTGGTGGCGCCTTCGGCGGATAGCTGCCAAATTTTATTGGCAAAAGCAGTAGGTGAGCAGCAATTGCAAAGCGTAGGTAACCAAACCGGCAAAAGAGTAGGCTTCTTTTTGTATACAGATGATTTTGATGCAGATTTCAAGCGTCTAACTGCAAATGGAATTGAGTTTGTGCGGCCACCCAAAGCCGAATCTTATGGCATTGTGGCTGTTTTTTTAGATTTATATGGCAATTTGTGGGATCTTATTCAACCTATTTAATCCTAGTGTGCTTCTTTTTTTTCGTTCAAAAAAGACTGAATAATTTCCTACTTATTTTATTTATTCAAGCCAATCGTTAAAATTTTAAATGTTCAAGTGAAATTTTAAGTATTTGTACCACTTAATTGCGTTGAACTGATGGCTAAATCTTACCTTTACGCCCCTGACATTATGGCTTTAATTTTTTTTCAGCACCATATTTGACCAGTAAATACCATTTAAACCAATTTTAGACACCCATTTTTTATGGCAGGATTTTTATCAAAATTATTTGGAGGTAGTAAGAGTGAGAAGGACGTTAAGAAAATTACCCCACAGGTTGCCAAAATCAATCAATACTTTTCGCAATATCAAACACTGAGTAATGATGCATTGAGAAGTAAGACTGCCGATTTTAAGGCGCGTATCCAGCAACATTTACAAACAATCGACGAACAGATTAGCGCTAAGAAAGCAGAAGCAGAAGCGTTACCGATTGATCAAATCAACGAGCGCGATGTCATCTTTCAATCAGTGGATGCTTTAGTAAAAGATCGTGATAAAAAAATTGAAGAAATACTTCAAGAAATTTTACCGGAAGCATTTGCAGTGGTAAAAGAAACTTCACGTCGTTTTAGTACCAATAGCTTATTGGTGAGTCAAGCAACTGATTTAGATCGCAAATTAGCCGTAACCAAAGAATATATTACTATCGAAGGCGATCAATCCTCTTTCCGTAACACTTGGAAAGCTGCCGGCGGTGAAGTTACCTGGAATATGGTGCATTACGACGTTCAGTTAATTGGTGGTGCCGTTTTGCACTCAGGTAAAATTTCGGAAATGGCAACGGGTGAAGGTAAAACCTTAGTAAGTACCCTTCCGGCTTATTTGAATGCTTTAGCAGGTGAAGGGGTTCATATCGTTACCGTGAATGATTATTTGGCACGCAGGGATAGTGAGTGGAACGGACCGATTTTTGAATGGCTAGGAATTACCGTTGATTGTATCGATAAGCACGAACCTAATAGTGACGCTAGAAGAGCCGCCTATAATGCCGATATAACCTACGGAACCAATAACGAATTTGGTTTTGATTATCTCCGTGATAACATGGTGCACAACCCCGATGAAATGGTACAACGCAAACACCATTTTGCTATGGTGGATGAGGTGGATAGTGTGTTAATTGATGATGCACGTACACCTTTGATTATTAGCGGACCGGTAGGGCATAGCGATAATACCCAACAATTTTTTGAATTAAAACCTCGTATCGAACGCTTAGTTGAAGCGCAGCGTAAAGCGGTGAATCATTACCTAATTGAAGCAAAGAAAAAAATAGCTGAAGGTAACGATGATCCAAAAGAAGGCGGATTAGCCTTAATGCGCGCTTATCGTGGTTTACCAAAAAATTCGGCTTTGATTAAATTCTTGAGCGAACCGGGTATCCGCGTAAAATTGCAAAAAAGCGAAAACTACTATTTGGCCGATCAGCAAAAAGAAATGCCAAAAGTGGATGCCGAATTGTTCTTTCATATCGACGAAAAAAATAATCAAGTTGATTTAACCGATCAAGGAATTAACTTAATTACCGGCGCCGGCGAAGATCCTGAATTCTTTGTATTGCCCGATATTGCCACTCGTTTAGGCGATATCGATAAAGGCGAATTAGATGCGGATGAAAAATTACGCCAAAAAGAAATTTTATTGAATGAATATTCTGTAAAAGCAGATCGTATTCATACCGTTCAACAATTATTAAAAGCCTATACCTTATTTGAAAAAGATACAGAGTATGTGGTGTTGGATGGTGCGGTTAAAATTGTAGATGAACAAACCGGTCGTATTTTAGATGGTCGCCGTTATAGCGATGGATTGCACCAAGCTATTGAAGCAAAAGAAAACGTGAAGATTGAAGCCAGCACACAAACCTACGCTACCGTAACCTTGCAAAATTACTTTAGGATGTACCACAAATTGTGTGGTATGACGGGTACGGCCGAAACAGAAGCAGCAGAGTTTTGGGATATATATAAGTTGGATGTGGTAACCATTCCAACTAACTTAAAAGCGATTCGTAAAGATGAGCAAGATTTAGTGTACAAAACTAAGCGCGAAAAATACAAAGCGGTTATTGAAGAAATTGAAAGGATGCGTAATGCCGGCCGACCAACATTGGTGGGTACCACTTCGGTTGAAATCAGTGAATTGTTAAGCAGAATGTTGAAGCAAAAAAACATTCCGCATAATGTATTGAATGCAAAGCAACATGCGCGTGAAGCACAAGTAGTTGCCGAAGCAGGTTTAACCGGTGCGGTAACTATTGCTACCAATATGGCCGGTCGTGGTACCGATATTAAACTAGGTCCGGGTGTGAAAGAAGCAGGTGGTTTGGCCATTGTAGGTACTGAACGTCACGAGAGTCGTCGTGTAGATCGACAGTTACGCGGTCGTGCCGGTCGTCAAGGAGATCCCGGTAGCACCCAATTTTTTGTGAGTTTGGAAGATGATTTAATGCGCATGTTTGGTAGCGAAAGAATTGCTTCTTTGATGGATCGTATGGGTTACAAAGAAGGAGAGGTGATTCAACATAGCATGATTTCAAAATCAATTGAACGTGCTCAAAAGAAAGTAGAAGAAAACAACTTTGGTATTCGTAAGCGGTTGTTGGAATATGATGACGTAATGAACAAACAAAGAAACGTGGTGTACAGCAAACGTAATCACGCATTATTTGGCGAACGTTTGGCGTTGGATTTAGATAATTCATTTTACTCTGTAGCCGATGGATTAATCAATGCGTTCCGCGAAACAGCCGATCATGAAGGGTTCAAATTAGCTGCCATCATGAACTTTGGTTTGGAAACACAAATCACCGCCGAAGAATTAGAAAAGGGAAATATTAATGCAGTAACCGAAAAATTGTATCAAGAAGCGAAAGCATCTTATCATCGTAAGGTTACTGATATTGCAACCAATACTTTGCCGATTATTCAAAATATTCGTAAAGAACAAGGCAGTCATATCGTTAATGTGGCCGTTCCATTTACAGATGGCAGAAGAGGAATTCAAGCCTTGGCAAATATTGAGAAAGTTATCAGCAGTGAAGGAGTTGAATTGATGAATGCGTTGGAACGCAGCATTTCTTTAGGGTTGATTGATGATGCTTGGAAAGAGCATTTGCGTGCGATGGATGATTTGCGCCATAGTGTACAAACTGCGGGATACGAACAAAAAGATCCGTTGGTGATTTATAAGATTGAAGCTTTTAATGCCTTCAAGCAAATGGATGACCAGGTAAATAAAGATATCGTTAGCTTCTTGTGCCACTGTAATATTCCAATGGAGCAAACCAATGCCGGTGCCATTCGTGAAGGACGTGAGCAAAAAACCG
>JBJOQA010000317.1:0-5805 GCA_046050225.1 Bacteroidota bacterium
TGCGAAACCGATGTAGATTGATTACTACAAATTGCTTTTACCCCCTAAATCAACCATACTTATTATTATTTTTCATCAACTTATAAATGTATGGTTGTATAAAAACTTGAAAGCTTTTAAAATGAAATAAATTGAAACCGCATGTGCAATCTGTTTATCTTGCCATAAATTTTAGGTGTAATGACTATTGGTCAAATAATCGACAAATTGGAGCAATTTGCTCCGCCGGCTTTACAAGAGAGTTATGATAACGCCGGCTTAATCACCGGAAAAAAATCGGGCAATTGCAGTGGTGTTTTAATTGCGTTAGATGCTACGTTGGCCGTTTTAGAAGATGCCCACCGGCAAGGATGCAATTTAGTGGTTGCCCATCACCCGATTGTTTTCAGTGGATTAAAGCGACTTAACGGCGCTAACTATATTGAAGATTGCATCATTTTTGCCATTAAACATGATATTGCCATCTACGCCATTCATACCAATTTAGATAATGTTATTGCAGGCGTAAACGGAAAAATTGCATCTATTCTCGAACTTCAGGAGATTAAAATATTAAGTCCTAAGCCAAATCAATTATGCAAGCTTGTAAGTTTTGTGCCAACTGCCTTCACCGATTCGGTACTAAACGCGCTTTTTTCGGCCGGTGCAGGAACAATTGGCAATTACCGCGAATGTAGTTATAGGCATGAAGGTATTGGAAGTTTTTTACCGGAATCTTCTGCTCAACCCTTTGTGGGCGAAAAAGGGAAAAGACATCTTGAACCGGAGGATCGTATTGAGGTGGTGGTTCCAACCCCTATTAGCCAAACCGTAATTGCTGCGTTAAAAGAGGCGCATCCATACGAGGAGGTGGCTTTTGATTTAATTCCGCTTCAAAACCAACATCCCTTAATTGGAAGTGGCATTATTGGCCAACTTGCAGAACCCATCAGTGAATTGATTTTTCTCCAACAATTGAAAGACAAATTTGGATTATCAATAATACGTCATACTCGACTATTAAACAAACCCATTCAAAAAATAGCAGTATGCGGTGGGGCCGGAAGCTTTTTAACAAAAACTGCAATGGCCGCCGGAGCGGATATTTTCATTACCGGCGACATGAAATATCATGAGTTTTTTGATGCCAATGATCGCATGATTATTGCGGATATCGGGCATTTTGAAAGTGAACAATACACGATTGACCTACTTTTTGATATTTTGAATGAAAATTTTCCTACTTTTGCCGTCCTTAAAACACGTGTAAATACCAATCCCGTGCATTATTTTGGTGTTTAATCGGTTTCATGGAAGAAAAGATGGTTGAATTTCGATTGAAAAAAATGTCTCCATTGACTTTCAACGTGTTGTGGTTCAATAAATTAAAAATTTAAATCAATACAATGGCTTCAGCAAAAGATTTCTCAGTAGAAGAAAAATTAACCTCGCTGGTTCGTTTACAAAAAATCGACAGCAAACTGGATGAAATTCAAATTTTGAAAGGTGAATTGCCTATTGAAGTAAAAGATTTGGAAGATGAAATTGAAGGATTGCATGCTCGTCAGGTAAGGGTTGAAGAAGAAATCAACGGAATGCAAGAGTTTATTGCTCAAAAGAAGGAAGCCATCGTTGAAGCAGAAGCGCTTGTAAAAAAATACGAGAAGCAAAGTGAAAACGTAAAAAATAATCGTGAGTTTGAAGCAATCAATAAGGAAATTGAAATGCAAACGCTAGAGGTTAAACTTTGCGAAAAGCATATTAAAGATGCTACTGAAGAAATTGGTGATAAAGCTCGTCAATTAGATAGTGCTAAAAAAGCAATTGCCACTAAAGAAGGTAATTTGAGTGCGAAGAAAGGTGAATTAGAAAAAATTATTGGCGAAACTGTTAAAGAAGAAACACATTACAACGAGCAAGGAGCAGAAGCCCGCAAGCATGTTGAAGAACGCTTGTTATTAAGCTATGATCGGATTCGTAAAAACTATCGTAATGGTTTGGCGGTTGTACCGGTTGAACGTGATAGCTGTGGCGGTTGTTTCCATGCCATTCCTCCTCAAAAACAAAGCGAAATTAAGTTACGTAAAAAGGTAACTGTTTGTGAAAACTGTGGTCGTATTCTTGTAGATAATGATCTGAATGACAGTATTGTCATTAAATAATATTTGCTTATGATGAAATAGAAGCACTCCTTTATGGGGTGCTTTTTTGTTTTACCTACTTTTCAACATTTAGATTTATATCCACTTGTTTTGGAGTTTTTACATGAAATTGCAACCTGAATTATTAAACATCGAAACTTAACCACATGTTGCAACGTCTGCATATTCAAAATTTTGCCATTATTGATAAAATAGACATTCAATTTTCGGAAGAAATGAATATTATAACCGGAGAAACAGGTGCAGGTAAAAGTATATTAATGCATGCCTTAAGCCTGATTTTGGGCGAAAGGGCTGATAGTAATGTATTAGCCAATAAAGAACGTAAATGCATTATTGAAGGCAATTTTCAAACAACCGGCCATCAAGAAATCATCCACTTTTTACAATCAAACGAATTAGATCAGGAAGAACAATTAATTATAAGAAGAGAAATAAGTCAGCAAGGAAAAAGCCGAGCTTTTGTAAATGATACACCCGTTACTCTAACCCAATTAAAACAATTGGGGAAATTGTTGGTTGATCTGCATCAACAATTTGACACTTTAGAATTAGGCGAAAATGATTTTCAATTACAAGTTTTAGATGCAGTAGCCGAAAATTTGAACTTAATGCAAAACTACCGGCTACAATTTGCTGCATACCAAAAAGCCAAACAGGCATTGGTTCAAATGCAACAGCAACAAAAACTTGCCGATGAAACGGCAGATTATAATCGATTTTTATTGGAAGAATTTGAAGAACTCAACTTACAGCCCGGTGAGCTGGAAATTTTAGAAGAGGAGTTGAAATTACTTTCCAATGCCGAAACCGTTAAAGTTCAGTTATCAGCAGTTGCATTTGAACTGAGTGAAAGCGAACAACCTATTGTACAACAGTTTCGCTCCTTGGTTCATAAGTTACAGCAAGTAGAAAAATACTATCCGCAAGTTTCGCAATTAATCGCTCGCTTGCAAAGCGTGCAAATTGAAGCGCAGGATATTGCCGGAGAAATTAGCGACGCCGAAGCCCATATTCAATATGATGCAGAACGTATTCAACAATTAAATGAGCGAATGGAGAAGGGCTATCGCTTATTAAAAAAACACCACGTTCAAACAACAGCAGAACTTTGCGCCATTCAACAAGTACTGCAAGAAAAAATGAACAATCTGCAAAATATTGGTTTGCAAATTGAAGCGCAAACGAAAATGGTTGCCGATTTAGAAAAGGGTTGCCGAAACATTGCGCAAGAAATAGCCACAAATCGCAATAAAGCTGCTATTCCTTTTTCTGAAAAAATAAATGAACTTTTATTGCAAGTAGGTATGCCCAATGCAAGAATCCAAGTAAGTATCACACCTACCCTGCAATTAACCGAACAAGGAATCGACCAGGTTGCACTATTATTTGACGCGAATAAAACCAATCGTTTTGAGCCAATATCCAAAGTTGCTTCCGGAGGAGAACTAAGCAGATTAATGCTATGTATAAAATCCTTAGTTGCAAGAAAATTGCAACTTCCTACCCTCATTTTCGACGAAATTGATACCGGTATCAGTGGAGAAGCAGCCAAACAAGTAGGTATTATTATGAAACGTATGAGCGCGCATCACCAAATTTTTGCCATAACCCACCAACCGCAAATTGCTGCAAAAGCGAAGGCACATTATTTTGTTTACAAACAAATTGAAGGCGAAAACATACATACCGCTATTCGATTATTGGGCAATGAAGAACGAATTACAATTATTGCACAAATGTTAAGTGGTGCTCAACCTACGGCCGCTGCAATGCAAAATGCCAAAGAAATGGTTGAAAATTAATGACTTAGCTAATTTTACATTTTTTTTCCACTATTTTGGCCAAAGATTTGCTAATGTTAAAATAATTGTTAACTTTGCTCCGAAATTAAAAAACTCAAAAAAAAAACAAACATGAAAAAATTATTCGCTGTATTGTCTGTAGCAGCTATCTTGACTGCTTGTAACAACGCTGAAACTGCTGCTCCTGCTGCTGATTCTGCAAAAGCTGATTCTGCTACTGCTGCTCCAGCTGCTCCTGCTGCTGCTGATACAACTAAAAAAGATTCAACTGCTGCTCCAGTTGCTGATACAACTAAACCAGCTGAAGCTCCAAAACACTAATTTATTTGTAGTTTTTTATATCAAATCCTCGTTTAAACGAGGATTTTTTTTTGCCCAATCCTTTCTGCTCCCCTTGTAACCCTACTAAATTTTTTACTTTAGATTTAAAAGTCGTTCACCAATGGCTTGATTCATACCCAATGAATTAAAAAACAGCAATTGTTTTAAATTTCCGATCTATCAAAGAAAAAAATTGAAAAAAAATTTTTGCACTGATAATCAATATTTAAAAGAACAAAATTGGCATTTTTAAGCCTCCTGCTTTCAAGCCATTTATAATAAAATTTTCCCTGCGCCGTTTAATTATCGACGCAAGTCATCCGATCCAAACCAAAAAACAAGACCCGTATTTTATGAAAACCAATGTACACAAACTGGTGTGCATGATACTACTCAGTGTATCTGCATTTCAGGCCAAATCCCAAGACATTCATTTTTCACAATTTTTCGAAACACCATTGTTACGTAATCCATCTTTAGCCGGATTATTTACAGGTGATATAAGAGTACAAGCAGTTTACCGTACCCAATGGGGAAGTATTACCGTACCTTATCAAACCACCTCTTTAAATGGTGAAGTGAAATTACCGGTAGGTAAAGGAGAAGATTATTTAACCGTAGGCGGACAAATTCTCTACGATAAAGCAGGAACGGTAGCGATGACTACAACCCAAGTGCTTCCTGCAGTTAATTACCATAAATCCTTAAGCGGCGAACGCAATATGTACCTCTCTTTAGGTTTCATGGGCGGTATTGTTCAACGCAGATTGGATCGCAGTAAAATGACTACCAACAGCCAATTTGATGGTACGAGTTACAATAGTAGTTTATCAGATGGCGAGTCATTTACCAATAACGGTTTCTCTTATTTTGACGGAAGTGCAGGGATGAGTTTTAATACACAACTTGGTGATAACCCCGATAACAATGTATTTGTTGGTGTTGCTTACCATCACTTTAATAAACCAACCAATTTATCCTTCTATAGCAATAATGCGGTTACACTTTTACCTAAATGGGTTTACTCTGCCGGTGCAAGATTAGGAGCTTCTGAATACTCATATGTTACTTTTCATGCCGACTACGTACAACAAGGTCCACATACCCAAATGATTGGCGGTGCAATGTACACTTACAAATTAGATGATGATGTAGAAGATCCTAAATACCTGATTCATGCAGGTGGTTTCTTAAGATTAAAAGATGCATTTATTCCAATGGCTAAATTAGATATCCGTCCATTATCAATCTCTGCCAGTTATGATGCCAATATTTCTCAACTAAGTGCAGCAACAAGAGGACGCGGTGGTTTTGAAATGGCCATCACTTATCAAAAATATCTCGATCGCGATAATACCAGCAGAAATGCAGTTCGTTGCCCTCGATTCTAGTTCAAACACAACAACATCCAACATACGCAAAGGTCGTCGCCTAATAAAGATCTTTTGTTTTTATGGATTGTTTGGATAACAGGAAGCCCCCTTTTGGGGGCTTCTTAGGTTTATAACGTGAATGAATAAACGATTTTACAACCGACC
>JBJOQA010000318.1:0-3730 GCA_046050225.1 Bacteroidota bacterium
CGCATTTAAACATCGAACGAAGTTTTATTTACAAACCCGAAACCGAGTGGTTATACGCGCATCATCCCTACATATGTTTTTTTAAAGAGCAATACATTGCTATTTGGTCAAATGGCATAAAAGATGAAGATGCTTCGGGGCAACGCGTGGCGATGTCGGTATCAAAGGATTTCACAAATTGGTCAAAACCGCAAGTACTTGCAGTGCCGAATATAGATCAGGAAAGTATTTTAAATGTTTTGACGGCAGCAGGTTTTCATCAATATGGCGATACCCTGGTGGTTTATTATGGCGAGTATTCTCCAAAACGTACCCACACCAAATTGTGGGCGAAGTATACAATAGATGGTAAACATTGGAGTTCGCCAATAGACTTGAATTTGCCTGTAAATGCTAATCAAGGACCCATTAAATTGGCCAATGGTCGATTACTCATTTGTGGCAATTTTACTTTTTGTTATACCGACGATCCCAAGGGGCTAAGCGGTTGGCAGCTAACAAGTATTTATCCGCGCTTTTTGTATAAAGAAGATAATCCTGCTACATTTTATAGCCCCGCCGAAAAACAGGGCTTTCCGCCACTCTGCGAAGCATCCGTTTTTCAAACCAAAAATGGTGTACTGCATGCCTTGTTTCGTGTAACTGGAAAAGGTTGGCAGGGCAAACTTTGGCAAGCCGAAAGCTTGGATAACGCCATTACTTGGACGCGCCCTATTGAAACAAATTTTACTGACAACGATAGTAAGTTTCATTTGGGGCAACTACCCAATGGCAATTTTTATTATGTTGGCATACCCGATACGCTACAACATTATAATAGAAATCCACTCATTCTTTCTGTGTCTAAAAACGGACTGACTTTTAATCAGCACTATGTTATTGCCAACAGTTTATATCAATTAAAAAAAGAGGGGCTTTGGAAAGGAGGGCAATACGGCTATCCCAATACTTTTATCCATGAGGGTTGGATGTATGTGATCATTTCTCGTCAAAAAGAAGCAATTGAAGTGATCCGTTTTAAATTGAATCAAATTAATTAAAGTAAGGATTAAATACGCATTATGATTAAAAAATTGATACTCATTTTTGCCTTTTCAACTGCTATGCTTGCAGTAGCTGCACAGCAAAATGTTCATCAGCAATCTACCACTTACGAATGGCCAACCGATACCGCCGTAATTGCAAAGTTGGATAAATGGCAAGATCAAAAATTTGGAATGATCATTCATTGGGGATTGTATGCAGTGCCCGGCATTATTGAATCGTGGGAGCTTTGTAATGAGGATTGGATTAATCGCCCCGACAGTAATAGAAGTTATGATGATTATAAAAAATGGTATTGGGGATTGAATAAATCATTTAACCCGGTCAACTTTGATCCCGAATCTTGGGCCAAGGCCGGTAAAGATGCAGGCATGAAATATTTGGTATTCACCACCAAGCATCATGACGGTTTTTGCATGTTTGATACTAAGCAAACCAATTTCAGTATTGCAAAAGGACCTTTTGCTTCCAATGCAAAAGCAGATGTAGCAAAATATGTTTTTGAGGCGTTTCGAAAAAATGGGTTTATGGTTGGGGCTTATTTCTCAAAACCCGATTGGCATTCTGAAAATTATTGGTGGCCAAAATATGCAACCGCTAATCGCAATAATAATTATGATATACGCCAATTTCCTTGGCGATGGGATGCGTTTAAAAACTACACGTACAACCAAATTAGTGAGCTGATGCATAACTATGGTGCTGTTGATATTTTATGGTTAGATGGGGGATGGGTGCGCCCGCTTGAAACCGTTACCGATGAGGTACGTTCATGGGGCGCCGAAATTCCTAAATGGAGTCAGGATATAGATATGCCTAAAATTGCATCAATGGCCAGAACAGCACAACCCGGTATTTTAATCGTTGATCGTACGGTTCATGGCAAATTTGAAAATTATCAAACACCTGAACAACGAATTCCAGAAAGCCAAATGGATCACCCTTGGGAAAGTTGTATGACATTAGCCAACAATTGGGGTTTTGTACCTAACGATCAATTTAAATCGGCTACAAAAGTTATTCATGTCTTGGCTGAAGTAGTTGCCAAAGGTGGTAGCTTATTATTGGGTATTGGGCCAAAGCCCGACGGCACCTTGCCGGAAGAAGCAACTACTAGGATGAAAGAGATTGGAGATTGGACAAGTGTTAACGGTGCCGCAATTTATAATACGCGCATTACTAAGGATTATCATGCCGGTAATACTTGGTTTACCCAAAGCAAAGATGGAAGCGTACGTTATGCAATTGTTTGTTTAGAAGAAGGAAAGCCTGTAACAGCTAACATTGCATGGCAAACCAATTTGCCTAAAGCAAAAACCAAAATTAAATTGTTGCAAACAGGTGAGTATGTAAAATGGACGGTTAATGAAAAGGGGGTAAATATTGTACTTCCAAAATCAGTGGTAGGCAAAACACTTCCCGCATTAGCGTTTGCATTTACTCCCGCACCATAATTTTTTTAATTGATTAAATTGAAATACACGAAAATGAAAACGAAGAACGGTAGTACGTATTTTTTTGTTAGAACCTGTGCTTATTTGGTGGCATTGTTATTTATTGGCTTGAGTGGGATGGCGCAAAACAAAGCAGCTAAAAAATTAACCGCATATGTCAATCCATTTATCGGCACTGCCGAGCACGGGCATGTATTTTTAGGGGCAAATGTTCCTGCAGGTTTTGTTCAATTAGGACCAAGTAATATCATGCAAACATGGGATAAATTTAATGGTTGGGATTGGTGCAGTGGTTACAACTATATTAGTAAAGAAATATTGGGATTTTCGCATACCCATTTAAGCGGTACCGGCATCGGCGATTTAAATGATGTTTTATTGTTACCGGCAACCGGAAAAGTGCTGTTAAATAAAATGGAATTTAATCAGCCTGAAACCGGCTATGGTTCTTACTTTCAGCACGAGAAAGAAGTTTGTACACCGGGTTATTACAAAGTTCAACTAGATAGATATGCGGTTGACGCAGAATTGACGGCTACAGAAAGAGTAGGTTTTCATCAGTATCATTTTGCAAATGCAGATAATCCACATGTTGTGGTAGATTTAGAATTTGGAATGGGGTGGGACGCAGTTTCGAATTGTGCAATTAAAAAGCTAAATGATACCACCTTTATTGGTTATCGTTTTTCAAAAGGTTGGGCGGCGGATCAAAAATTATTTTTCGCTATTAAATTATCTAAACAAGTTAAAGGGTTTATTGCAGTAGATAGTATTTCCGCTTTAGCGGGAAATAATATTACCGGCAAAAGAATTAAAGCGGCATTTTTATTTGAAAGTGGTAAAACGTTTGATGTAAAAATTAAAGTGGGTTTATCTGCAGTGAGTGAAGAAAATGCCTTGCAAAATATTCAAGCAGAAATACCGCATTGGAATTTTGAAAAAACAAAACTGGCTGCCGAAAATAAATGGAATAAGGAATTAAGTACAATCATAATTGAAGGTTCAGATGAACTCAAAGAAAAATTTTATACCGCCTTATATCACAGTTTATTTTTACCATCCTTATACAACGATGCAAATTTGCAATATCGCGGGGCTGATCAAAAAATATATCAATTAAAAAATCAAACCAACTATTCCATTTTTTCTTTGTGGGATACTTATCGCGGCTTACACCCATTAATGACGATTATTCAACCAAATCGAATCAATGATTATGTAAATTCCTTTTT